>DASRND010000033.1 GCA_035647615.1 Bacteroidales bacterium
ATTGACAAACTCGGTTACATTTCAGTAAATGGTCAGAAAACCAAAGACTTTTGGAATGGCAAAATTTCAGCAGACAAAAAAACGCTTAGGCTGAAAATCAGAAACATCAGCGGAGACGAAACGATAAAAGTTTTTGGATAAAAAATAGCCCAAATATGCCAACGCTTCAAAGCCACACACATTGCCAAGCCGCTCAAGCCAACCGCACCAGCCAAAGCTTGTCAAAGAGTGTGTCTTTCCCAACGCACGGACGAAAAGAAAGCACGGGCATACAACATTGTATAAAAGCAATAGCGGGTAAAGTGGTAAAATCAAGGTATGTGCATTTAATAAACTTTTGTAGTGGCGGACAGGTAATCGCCTTGAAATCCGCTACTGCTCTTATACTTGACCGTTACCGCCAAGTGTAAAAAAAAATAGAAAACAACGATGTATTGAAAAGTAAACCATTATGAAAGGACAGAAAAAAGGAATATTGACAATACAGAACCCGACACTCAAGCCGACCCGATGTTTATTACTTTTTGCCCAACACACATTTTTTAAAACAATTGCCGACCCACATTGCACACATTGCCAAAGCCCCACGAGCCAAAGCAGAAACCGAAAAAGAAAATAAATTTTATTCAATTCGCAATAATTGTTGAACATTTATAAAATAACAAACGTATTAAAAACTATAAATCAGATTTAGAATGGATATAATAATAAAAGAATTCTTCAGCCAAAATCAGCAGATTGTATTTGATTTGATTATAGAATTTCGTGATAATAAAGATAATATGATTATTGACGAAGAGTATCGAAAAAACTACTTCAAAATTTTGCTGGAATATTTTAAAAGGACTTCAAATATTGCCAATAATGGTATGAAAACACTATCGTATTTTTTTCTTTTAAGAAAAATTGCATCAAAATACATTTTAGTGAAAAATTTCAGCGAGGAAATCTTGATATCTCAAATTTTAAAAGACTATTGTAGAAAAATATATTCGGAAGTTGATTTCTTTGTTTATAATATTCCTTATGAAAAGCATAAAGTATCTGGGTACTGTGTCGGAATTCAAGATTTTATTGAATATAAAAATACTTTAATCATAGAAAGAGACGTTTTCGGAAATAAAAATTTAAAAATAGCTTGTGAAATGGAAAAATAAATTTAGGTCTGCATAACAAATTCTTAAAATTTTCTTTATTTAAGGATTGTTTATTATGTGAATACACATAATAATATCAGTTTTTTTTAACATGGCAGTAGTAAATAATGTAAAATCGAATGGGGTATTTTAAAGCTAATAATGATTGGATTTATGAAACAGCCAACCTATTTGCAAGCATATTGCCAAAGCCCCACGAGCCATCGCTCCAACAACCAAAAATTTGTCAAAGAGCATGCAAAGCCAACGCATATAGAGAAATTATTTCAAAGAAATGCCGGCATTAATAAAATAAAAAACGCTGACATACGAGCCGACAGAAAAAACAGAAAGTAAAATGACAATAATACGAAAATTCAATATTGACAATGGTTTACAATACTGGCAGACAGAACACCAGGCGGTAACAAAAGCTATATGCAATAAGGGTTTCAGTGGTAATTCAAGCTTTCTACCACGCATCAAGTTTAGTGTAACTAAACTGGAAAGTAGCCCGCAATCCCCAACATTTCATACCGCCAACCGTTTAGCCCACACTTAAAATGAACTTCCTGCCAAAATAAAGAATGAATAATTTAGACGACCTACACATCGAGAAGGAGCTTTTGCCGCTGTTCGACTATTCGCTGAACAAGTTCGCCAGGAGTAAGATTCTGGAGCTATTAGAAACACCTTTGCCATCGACCACGGCCATTACCGACCGGCAAAATATCCTCAAAGGGTTTACCGGCAACAACAAAAATTTAAAGGATTATTCCTACACCGTTCTCTATTTGAACGAAGTCCATTACTTTCTGAACGACGATAAAATTGAAGACCTCTCCCAAAAAAAACTCAAATACAGACTCCTTGCTTCTAAACAGGGAAAAGCTCGCTACGCAAGCAGGTTCAACCAGTTGGTGCTTAACTGAAAGTTTGAAGCTTCGAAATCGCCAACTTTTTATGGCTGCAAACCGTTTCCCAACATAATAGCAAGCAATGGACATGGTAATCAAAATAAAGGGTTGATAACCCATTGTTAAACGGTTAAATGATTAAAAAACTGGAGTCCGGTAATCCATCAAAAAACAACGGGGAAGAACCTGAAAAGCCTTAATAGTAAGGATGACATTAAAATTATTGATGATGAAAAAGGAAAAAATGATTGTTAAACTGGGGATAGGGATTTTATTTTCTCTGCTTGTTTTTGTAAATCCCGGTTGTAATAATGAGAGTGAAGTCGCAACTTCTCAATATTCGAACGCTGAAAATTGGCTGAACATGCCATCACCAACAAAAGCAGTAGATGTCTTTTATGTTTATCCTGCTGCCTGGTACAGGGTGCCTGGAAACGACTCCATCAGTTGCCCGATTGATTATCCTATGATGCGTGCGGGTGCCCGGGATGTTTATGGCAGAACGGCTACTGCATTTGAAACTCTAGGGAATGTGTTTGCCCCCTTCTATAGTCAGATGGATGCACAATATATTTTGGATTTGCCTGAGACTGACCGTTGGGAGCCTGTTAAAAATACGCCGGCCAAAGATGTAACTGAAGCCTTTGATTACTTTATCAAAAACCTAAACAACGAGCGTCCGTTTATTTTGGTCGGGCATTCTCAGGGATCGATGTCGCTGATGGTTTTCTTGTCTGAGTATATGAAACAGAATCCTGAAATCTATAAACGTATGATTGCCGCTTACATTATCGGCTACCCTGTAACTGCCAAGTACATGGCTGAAAATCCACACCTAAAATTTGCTACCGGACCTGATGATACCGGAGTCATTATTTCCTACTGCGTTCAGTCGCCCAATTTAGCTCCTGGCAGCAATACGGTAGTGGGTGATAATGTGGGTCTGGTCATCAATCCTATCAGCTGGACAACTGCCGAAACGCTTGCCACAACTGCCGAGGGACTTGGGTCATACATGCCGGATCCCATAACCAGGGAGTTTTCGAGAGTGGATCAATATGCTGATGCAAGGATTGACAAAACGCAAGGTGTGCTGATTTGTAGCACCGCAAATGAGGATTCGATGCATGTGCTTTCTCCCGGTTTTGCCAAGGGAAATTATCACAGCTTCGATTACCCATTTTATTATTTCAATCTTCGGCAAAATGCGGAAAATAGAGCCAACAAATTTTTGAATAAACAATAGAGATTCTGATAATCGTTTTAACATTGTCATGGACGATAACTGGGAGAAATTAATTTGTTGCGCCTTTAACCTTGCCAAGTGCAAAATAAAGAATGAATAATTTAGACGACTTACATATCGAGAAGGAGCTTTTGCCGCTGTTCGACTATTCGCTGAACAAGTTCGCCAGGAGTAAGATTCTGGAGATATTAGGAACACCTTTACCCGCGACAGCGGCGATTAGCGAGCGACAAAATATCCTCAAAGGGTTTACCGGCAACAACAAAATTTTAAAGGATTATTCCTACACCGTTCTCTATTTGAACGAAGTCCATTCCTTTCTGAACGACGATAAAATTGAAGACCTCTCCCAAAAAAAGCTCAAATACAGACTGTTTGCTTCTAATCAGAAAAAAGCGCGCTACGAAAGTAGGTTCAACCAATTAATACTTTTCTTTCACCGCCTGCAATCAAAGTATTTTTCGAGGCTTGACTTAGAAGAATTTCCGGAAGAATACAGCCAGAGCATCAGGCGGATATTGGAATTTCTCTCAAACTTCGAGCTGCACAAATACGAAAGTATGGTGAGGGAGCATGGGCTAAAGGATAAGCATATAATAGCGCTGACGAAGAGAATTAACCAACTCAAAAAGGAGGGACTGATTCAAACCTTTTGGGAGGATCTGTTTCTATTTGAGGCGTATCTGTCGATAAATTTCGGGATATTAAAAAACAAATTTACCTTCCCGGGTTTTACCGAAAAAGGCATTAAACTTCTCCAACTTTATCATCCGCTGATCAATGAACCGGTCAAAAACGATTTTGAGACCGACAGCAACGTAATCGTTTTGAACGGCCCGAATATGTCGGGCAAATCGACTTTCCTCAAAGCAGTGGGGCTTTGTATCTACCTTGGTCATTTAGGTTTCGGCATACCCGCCTCTATTGGCGAGATTCCTTTTTGCAACCACTTTTCTATCCAAATCAACCGAAGAGACGATATCTTAAATGGGTACAGCCATTTTATGACAGAGATTATAAACCTTAAAAACGTAGTTGAAAAGGCAGCGGAGGGGAAGCAATGCTTTGCCATTTTCGATGAACTATTCAGCGGTACAAATGCAGAAGATGCCTTCGAGATTAGTAAAACAACAATAAATGGTCTGAGCAAATTCAAAAACTCCTGGTTTTTAATATCCACCCACATACAGGATCTCAAAAGCGTTTCCAGTGGTCGGATTTCAAATTATTACATCGATTGCGAGCTGATCGGGGAGAAACCGATTTTTACATACAAATTGAAAAAAGGCTGGTCGGACATTAAAGTGGGCAGGATTTTATTTGACAAAGAGGGATTGAACGAATTGCTGGGATAAATTGGAGGGTGGAACGGATGATAACCCTAATTGCTTTTCCAGAAAGCTTTAACGATTTCCTTGCGCCACGCCCCCTGCGACTTTTAATTACAACAGCAGACAAAGCCCGTCATGGTTTGTTTCTATTAAAATGTATGGAATTATAAAAAATCCTTTTTATGAAAAAACTAATTAATACATGTACAGGCAGGATAATCCTTGTGGTTTTTGTAGGGATGCTATTGAGCGCCTGCACCGGGCAAAAGCGCACGAATGAAACTGAAGCTGCCCGAAAGCCCAACATCATCTACATCATGGCCGACGATCTGGGCTATGGCGACCTGAGCATCACCGGACAGCAAAAATTCAAAACCCCCAACATTGACAAGCTGGCGCAGGAGGGAATCCTTTTTACCCAGCACTACTCCGGCTCTCCCGTTTGTTCGCCATCGCGTTCGTCGCTGATGACGGGCACACATTCCGGCCACACTTTTATCCGTGGCAACCGGGAAGTCTATCCCGAAGGGCAATATCCGCTGGAGTCGGCAGCAGTCACCGTTGCGGAACTTCTGAAAAATGAAGGCTATGTAACCAGCGCTTTTGGGAAATGGGGTCTTGGAAATCCGGGTTCGGAAGGCGACCCAAACAACCAGGGTTTTGACGAATTTTACGGCTACAATTGCCAGCGGCTGGCGCACAATTATTTTCCGTACCACCTGTGGCACAACCAAACCAAAGTGATGCTTGAGGGCAACCAACAGAAGCTAACCAATACTTATGCGCCGGCAATCATTCACGAGCAGGCGCTTGCCTTTATTGAAACGAATAAGGATATTAGCTTTTTCCTCTATTACCCATCCATTATTCCGCATGCAGAACTGGTGGCGCCCGAAAAAACTATGCAGAAATTTCGCGCACAGTTTACCCCGGAAACACCCTACAAAGGTATAGATGATGGCGAATCGTACAAAAATGGAGGTTATGCTTCCCAGGCAGCGCCGCATGCAGCGTTTGCCGCAATGATTAGTTTGCTCGACGATCAGGTGGGCGAAATCCGACAGAAGCTGGAAGAGTTGGGCATCGCCGACAACACGCTCCTCATCTTCACTTCCGACAACGGCCCCCATGCGGAAGGCGGTGCCGATCCCGATTTTTTCGACAGCAATGCAAATTTCAGAGGGATGAAACGGGATTTGTACGAAGGCGGAATCCGGGTGCCGATGATTGCTTGGTGGCCCAAGAAAATCAAGCCGGGAAGCACTTCTGAGCATATTTCTGCTTTTTGGGATTTTTTGCCCACGGCTTGCGAACTAGCCCAAATAACCTCGCCGGAAAATATAGATGGTATTTCCTACCTGCCGGAACTGTTGGGCAACGAGCAAAAGGCACACGACAATTTATACTGGGAATTCCACGAAGAAGGCGGCAAGCAGGCGGTTAGAATGGGCGATTGGAAAGCAATACGACTGAACATGAGCAACAACCCCGACGCTCCCATTGAATTGTACAATCTGGCCAACGATGCTGCCGAACAAAACAACGTTGCTCCCGACCATCCGGAAATCGTACAGAAAATGGCCGAGATCATGGCCAAAGAACACACCTATTCAAAGGAGTTTGCTTTTGAATTTGAGAAAAAGTGAGACGACGGCGTAAGGGATGCCAGCCCTGAAAGGGATAAATGTAAGCAATATGATAAACGCAATTTTAGAACCTACTATTCATTTGATAATTGTATTACCAATTATTTTACTAACTCTGAAAAGCAAAAAAAAGGAAAGTTTGAAAATTTTGCTTGCTTTCTCAATTTTCTTCCTTTTAAATAGTACACTTCTATTTCTTCCATTGAAATTTGAGGAATTAAGGATAATTGGCGGAAATTGGAATTGGAATGGCAAAATATTTGCAATTTTAGGTTCTATAATATTTTTATTACTCTACAGAAAATTTGAATTAAAAGATTATCATTTAACTTTCAATCAAAATAAAGAATTCTTAAAAGAAGGGGTTATAATAATCTCAGTACTTTTAATAATACAAACAGTTTTGGGTTTAATCTATAAATCTCCTAAAGAATGGAATGCAGAAACATTTCTCTTTCAATTAACAATGCCTGGAATCGATGAAGAAATAGCTTTTCGGGGAATTATGCTTGGATTATTAACTAAAATACTCAAACCAACTTCTAAAACTCTTTTTCATCCTGCAATTATTATAACTTCATTATTATTTGGAATGGCACACGGACTTTTTCTCAACGAATCTTATGAACTAACATTTAATAGTCATCCGTTTTTCACCACATTAATTCACGGAATGATCTGGGGATTTGTAACAATTAAAAGTGGGAGTATTTTACTTGCACTTGTTTCTCATAATATTGGAAATGTAACAAATCAATTAATAAGTATGAATAAGTAAAAAACACTGCTTACAATAAAGATCATGAGAAAACTAATAATAAATTCAGTATTAATTGTGTTGGCTTTCATAATCGCACATTTTGGAAGGGATGTGTTGCATTCTTATGTGGCAATACCTTTTTTGACACACTTTTTTAGAGTGTCGTACTTCTATTTTTGGTGGTTTTTCCCTACTTTATTGGTTCTTGGAATATTATACGGATTTAAGGATTTACTAAAAAACTTAGGGTTAAACAAAGGATTGCTAATCGGTTTTTTATTTGCTCTTATAACAGTGCTACCCATGCTCATCAGCTCTGCAATAATTGGCAAAATTGATGAGAATCATGATTTTGGAATTTTATTTCAGAATACATTTTGTGCAGGTTTTTTTGAGGAATATTTATTTAGAGGTTTTTTGTTCGGAATATTATTCCGAAAATTAAAGTGGGGCTTTATTCCCGCATCAATATTAGGTGCCTTGATTTTTGGCTTAGGTCACATTTATCAAGGCTCAACACCTATGGAAACATTAGGAGTGTTTGCCGTAACATCCATTGGGGCAATTTGGTTCGCATGGTTGTATATTGAATGGAATGCGAATTTATGGGTTCCAATATTTCTTCACACATTTATGAATTTGTCCTGGCTTTTATTTGAAATGAGTGAAAATGCTCTGGGAGGACTCTACACAAATCTATTTAGAGCAGTAACAATAGCACTGACAATAATTATTACAATTCGCTACCATAAAGAAAGAGGATTGAAAATAAGTCGGGAAAATTTAATTATCAATAACAACAGTTAACATTTTGTTCAAGTAATGGCAAAAAAAGAGCAAAACATCGATGTTTGTAGACCGCTCAAACTTCATCACGGTTTGACAGGAAAGTGCCACGCAGCCTGCCACTACTCATGCAATTTACCATTGCCTAACGGCATAGTAATAATATTCCCCCTCCCCCAAAGTTGAAATTTTAAGTAGGTTTGTGGAATGAAAAAATTCTTAATAATTGCAATTTCCTTACTCCTGGGAAGCGCAGGGATGGCTTGCACCACGGCTGTAATTTCCGGGAAATACACGGCAGACGGCCGTCCGATGATCTGGAAGTTGAGAGATTCCGACTATTTCAAAAACAAGATGATGTACTTTGATGATGGCAAATACGCCTACATCGGACTTGTAAATTCGGAAGATGTGGAAGGAGAGCAAGTGTGGGGCGGAGCCAATGCGACAGGCTTTTCGATCATGAACAGCGCTTCGTTTAATGTGAATCTCGCCGACACGACCTCGGAAAAAGATTTGGAAGGCTACTTTATGAAGCAGGCACTTCAGGCGTGTGCCACACTTGCCGACTTCGAGCAACTCCTCACCAACCGCCCGAAACCCATGGGACTGGCAGCCCATTTTGGCGTGATCGATGCAAAAGGCGGGGCGGCTTTTTATGAAGTCAACAATTACACCTTTACAAAATTCGATGCCAACAACGGTGCTGAAGCGCCGAATGGCTATATCCTCCGCACAAATTTCTCGTTTACCGGCAAAAAAGATGTGGGTTATGGATTTATCCGGTTTCAGACCGCTCAGGATATTTTCTATCAAGCCGAGTCGATGGGGCAATTGAATTATCAGACAGTCATTCAGGATTTTTCGAGATGTTTCAAGCATGCTGTGCTGAATAAAGATTTCGAGGAGGAGTTTAAAAACATTCCGGAGGGGAAACATTTTATTAATTCCGACGATTTAATAACGCGCCACGGATCCTCTTCAGCAATATTAATCCAGGGTGTAAAACTTGGTGAACCCGCCGATTTGACTACAATTTGGACAACGGTTGGTTTCCCGAATACCTGCATCGCGCTGCCTGTGTGGGTCGGTGGCGGGAAAAGCTTACCCTACATGTTGGTTGCAGACACATCGGGCAATGCCCCGCTAAATGAAATGGCGCTGCAGCTCAAAAAGCAGTGTTATCCGATCAAACGATCGTCGGGGTACAAATACCTGCAGATGTCGAAACTCATCAATGCCGAAAAAACAGGGATTGTTCAGAAGATAGAAATAGCTGAAAAAGCTATTTTTATTAAAACCGAAGAACAGCTTAATAAATGGAGAAACGGAGACGCCGGCCAAAAAGACATTGCAGCTTTCTATGCGTGGCTTGACGATTTCGTTGGTAAAACGTATTTTGATGAATTTGGAATCGACTACAGAAACTAATATTTATACTATGAAAAACTTATCATTGCTATTACTGATTTTCACATTTGCTATTACAGCGTGTCAAAACGAAACCAAAAACAAAGTAGAAAACACGAACACATCCACGTTTATAAAAGTAGGCGTCTTCGACAAAAATGGCGACAGCCCGGATTGTATAACGGATGCCCTGGAAGCATTAAAAATTGACAAAGAGATCGAACCCCGCGTCGTTTCGGCAGCCGAAATTATGCTGGGAGATGCGGATGATATCGACGTATTCCTGTTCCCGGGTGGCAGCGGCAGAAGCGAAACCGGCAGCCTGGGAGAATTGGGTCAGCAAAAAGTTATTGAGCTGGTAAAAACACAAGGCAAAGGTGTGGTCGGGATTTGTGCCGGTGCATATATTCTAACGGAGACGCCTGATTATCCTTCATTGGCGCTGAGTGGCGGCGAAGCAATCGACATAGAGCACGACAACCGCGGACATGGTTTGGTGAAATTTTCGGTTACAGAGGCCGGCAAAAAGATTTTCCCTGAGCTTACGAATCAGGAAATTTATTTCTCGCAGTATTACGAAGGCCCTGTGCTGATTCCTGCTAAAGATTCCCAATATAAATACGAATCGTTGGCCACCATGCTGAGCGATGTGCACACTGTGGAAGGCGCGCCGGCAAACATGACCAACAACCGTCCGTTTATAATTATCACTGATGTTGAAAAGGGAAAGACAGCTTCGGTTGTCGGGCATCCGGAAAATACGCCGGGTATGCGCTGGATAGTGCCGCGCCTGGTAAGAGTTGTGGCCGGAAAGGAGCTTGTTTCGTACAATGAAAACGTTGTGCGTCCGGAGATATATACAAAGGAAATTCTATTTACGGAAGAGTTAAGCAAACACCAGCGGACGGCCTACAACAACCTGATTAAATCCAAAGAAGAAAAGCTGAAAGCGATGCAGGATATCGTTGATATGAGTTCCTGGTCGGCCAAAAAATGGATACCGCCCATGATGCGGGACAATGATTTTGATGTACGGTTATTAGCAGCCAAACTTACGGTATATCTGGAAAGAACCGATGCAATAAACGATTTGAAAGCTGCTGTGAAGAACGAATCAAACCTGGAAAACAAACGGCTACTGCAGGAGCAGCTTCAGTTGTTGGAGAATATGTTGGGTAGGAAACTATTGATACCCGGTCAAAAACAATAGATTCTTCGCTGCGCTCAGAAAGACACTGGTTGGCGATGAATTGGGGGGGAGGGTTTAGCTGGCGGCGAAGCCGCCAGCTAAACCCTCCCAAGAATCCTAACAACCTGTCATTCTGAGCAAAACGCAGTGGAGCGAAGAATCTATTTATGGAAATAATTAATAAACTCAAAATTTGCATTTTTAAACAAAAATAGATGTCAACACATAAAAATCAAAACCTGGCTTACATCGGATTGATATTGATAACCATGATCGTTGGGTTATCATTCATTTTTGTAAAAATAGCGTTGCGATATTCCGGCGCCATGGACTTGCTGGCACATCGTTTTACGGCCGCAGTCCTCTCCATCGCACTCTTGTGGATTTTTGGTTTCGTCAAGCTACCCCGTTTTAGTTTCAAAAAGGCCAGGTGGTTATTGTTACTTTCGTTGTTCTATCCACTGCTGTTTTTTGCGTTACAGACTTTCGGATTACAGCACAGCACTGCATCAGAAGCAGGAATTATTTTTGCCACAACGCCGATTATCACACTCATTGCAGCCAGTTTTTTTCTTAAAGAGAAAACCACATTAATACAAAAAATCGGGATCGTATTGTCGATTGCCGGAATTCTGTACATCATCTATTTCACCGGAGAGATTTCCGGCAGCACTACCCTCAAAGGCTTGTTGCTGCTCATGTTGTCTGTATTAGTGCTGGTGGTATATTACGTTTTAGGGAAAGTGATTAGTGCTCGTTTTTCTGCCATGGAGATTACCGTGTGGATGACAATGCTCGCGTTCGTTGTATTCAACGGCTTTAGCATTGCAAGTCATGTCCAAAGCCACACGTTGAGCCAGTTTTTTGACCCATTGGTTCACACCGAATTCGTTTGGGCGGTATTGTATCTGGGCGTGCTCTCCTCCATGCTCACGGCCGTTCTCACCAATTTCGCTTTGACGCAGGTTCCCGCTTCACAGATAGCGGTGTTCAACAACCTCAGCCCGCTGGTTTCTATCGCCGGAGGCATCCTCATTCTTGGTGAAAAACTTTTCACTTATCATATTATTGGTGGCTTAATGGTTTTGGCAGGCGTGGCAATGACCGTGTTTTTTAAATATCAGAATAAGGCAAAGAAGCAACTTTAACTTGCGAAGAAAGCATTTATAAATATTGGTTTTAATGAACGAAAAAGAATACAGCGATTATAGCTGGATAGCAGAAGTTATCGAATACCTTCAGCAAAACTTCCGTGAGCAACCATCGCTTGAAGCAGTTGCGAAAAAAGTACATTTGAGCCTTTCTGATTTTCAAAAGCTTTTTATCGATTGGGCAGGCGTCAGCGCCGAAAGGTTCATGGAATATATAAGCGTTCATCGTGCAAAACAAATTCTGAACCTAGCACAACCCACATTATTTGAAACCCCACCCAAAACAGGACTTTCAGGAACTGCAAAATCGCACGACTCATTTGTAGAAATCGAGCGGATGACTCCCGAAGATTATGAAAATAAAGGAGAACATCTTTCCATAAATTACAGTTATCACGAAACCTTATTTGGTAGAATCCTGGTGGCTTCCACCCACAAAGGCATCTGTTATCTGGCGTTTTCGGACGATGACCAGATTGCTTTTGCAGATTTGAAAAAACGTTTCTCAAAAGCCACCTTCACCCAACAAATAGACGACATTCAGCAAAATGCTTTGCAGATTTTTACCCATGATTGGAGCGGGATTAATAAAATAAAACTCCACCTGAAAGGAACAGAATTTCAGCTAATAGTGTGGGAAGCACTTTTAAAAATTCCAATGGGAAGCTTAACAACCTACGGAAGTATAGCAGAAACCATCCAAAAGCCAAAAGCTGCACGAGCCGTCGGAACTGCTATCGGAACCAATCCCATCGCCTACTTAATTCCTTGTCATCGGGTCATCCAATCATCCGGCGCATTTGGCGGCTACATGTGGGGAACTACCCGAAAAGCCGCCGTGATTGGCTGGGAACAGTCGGCGATTCTCAGTCGGTAGTTAGCGTCCGGCAACCATTATCGTAAGGGATGGCAACGCTGATTAACTTTGCGCCATGTATCAATCCCCCGCGCCCTGCCCCTTGCTAAATCGCAATAAGGAATCAATCCACATTGGCTGCGTAAATGTGCTTTTGAAAAGAGTATTGAAGAAATAAACGAAATGTTACATTTGCACAGACGTTAGTGTTTATTGAAAATAACGAATTTAGATAATATGTCAAATGTCATTCTTGTAAAAAGCGTATCTGAATTTATTCAAAATATTTTTGAACTAAATAAAATTGCAATAGACTCAAATTCACCTTCTGTAAGCAGTATTAATTTTTATAGGGGGCAATCAAATTTCGAATGGGAATTGGAACCTAAACTATACAGAGAAAACTTATTAAATAAAGAAAGCGTATTAATTGCCGAATTTTTAAGAATTGCTCCAAATCATTTTGAAAACTTGACTTATTTTGACAAGCTCGTAAAAATGCAGCATTATGGTCTACCAACAAGACTATTGGACACAACTCGAAATCCACTTGTAGCTTTATTCTTTGCATGTTATGACACAAATCAAAAAAAACAAGATGGCTCTGTTTATTTTTTCCCCCAACTTCCGGTATTAAATCAGAATACTAGTTTTATTTCACTATTAATGAAATATGCTTTCGAATACTCAGGAATATCATTGGACATTGCGGAGTTTACTAAAGATGTTTTGAATGATAAAAAAATATTTTCCTCGCACACTCTAAAATATAAAACAACTGATGATGTACTTCATACTTTGTGTAAAGTTAGGTATTATGCAGTTTTACCAACTTTAAATAATCCTAGAATATACAATCAAGATGGTGCTTTTTTACTATTTGGAATGAAAATCAAAAAAATTACAAAAAGTACAAATCCCGGAAATCTAAATAAATTATACTACGACTTTGACCCAATTAAATTCAATAATGATTTAGAAAAGTTTTGGAAAAACTCAAAAATATTTAGGATTCCAGCATCATTTAAAGAATTAGTTTTAGGTGAATTAGGTTCTATAGGAATAAGTAGAAATAAAATGTTTCCAGAATTAGAATATCAAGCTGAATTTATTACAAATATGATATTAAAAGAAAACAACAAACACTAATTAAGGCGATAAAAATGGCGGGTGAGACACATACTTTGTGGTTTTATCACTCGCACGTTCATTTGTGTTGGTTTACAGAAACGAAACACACAAGCCGCTACATTTCATAGCCTCGAACCGTTGCAGCAAACTTTTAAATCCCTCACGAAAGCAAGAATAACAAGCCCTGATTCAGCAAGGGCATTTCAATAGCCGGAATCATAATCGATCAAAAAAACAGCCAACAGCCTGTAAAAATAACCCGGAAGAGGGCTTCGACAAGCTGGCTTCGACACGGTGGCTGAGCTGGCTTCGACAAGCTCAGCCACCGTGTCGAAGCCACCACAGCCACCAAAGCCTCGTCCGAACATCACATCATAATTTAACTGCTTAATATTAGCTTCTCGCGCATTGCTCTTTGCGCCTTGCTCTCTGCGCCCTGCGCCATGCGCCCCGCGCCTCGCGCTCCGCTTCTACCGCTCTTCCACCTTCACCCTTATTCCTTCCGAATGTGCCGAAAACTCCGGGGCATACATACATTGCAGGGTGGTGATGCCATTGCTGAAATCGCCGCGTAGGGTTGCTATCAGCGGATATTCAAAAACGTAAGTTCCTTTGGGCAGCGCGTCAAAGAAGAAATCAACGACTACATCGGTGGTGGTTTCGTAATAGCCCAGGCCGCTGCTGTATTTGTAATGCGACAACACATTGATGGGTTCGAAAGCCGATGCCCGCATGTCGCGCAGATGCACATACTCCAGGTCGCGGTCGGTGCGCATGATGATTCTCACCATTAGTTTGTCGCCCACCATCAGCTTTTCGCCATCCGTTACCGGAACAATCACGCGTCCGGTTGTGGGGGAGTCGCGCTCCACAAAGAGTTTTTTCTCCACTTGCAGCGGCGTGGCGGCGGCGGTAATTTTATCGAGGTCTTCAAAATATTGCCAATACATCGCTCCCCAGGCTATCCCTTCGTCGGGTTTGGCAACGGTAACCTGCGCCTGTGCGGGCGTAATCTCCTCCGCATTCCAGACGGTTGCAAAATATCCGGTGCCGGCTTCCACTTTGCCCATTTGCTGTGCAGAGAGTTCTTTGCCGCCAACTTCAATATTTACAAGCGCACTATTTTGCAGCAGGTTGGTGCCGCGTCCAAGCAGCGCATAAATAGCCTCGGTAGTTGCGCGCGACGACTCCCACGCCTGCACCTGTTTTTGGCGCAGCAGCCATATTTTCATCTGCTCCACAGCGGCGCTGTCACGGGCAACTTCATCAAAAGCCTCTATCATCATCGCCTGCGTCTCCACCGGCGCCTGATACCAATAATATCCCGGCTCCGTGCGCCAGTACATGCCCAGCTCTTCGCTGTGCAGCGCCCGCTCGCGCAGCGACTTGATGATAAGCTGCGCCACCTGCTCTTTGCCTGAGCGTTGCAGTGCTACCGCCAACATGCCCTGCAAATAATTATTTTGCTCCGGCCAATATTTGGCAGCTTGTTCCAGATAAAAATTTCTGGCTCCTTCCTGCGACGGATTTATCATGATGTGGTTGAAGAAACTCCGTGCATAAAGGTATTGGATGATCACCGGCGAAAGATGATTTGTTGTCAAATCTGCCTTTTCCTGTTTTTTTAGTTTAATAAAATCATCCTGCATTTCGCCATCGAGATAACGGACGGCCTTATTCATCATGCCGCGCAGGTTGTTGTCGGCGATGGCATCTTTTATCCCGAGTTGGTCGAGTTTGCCGGCTCCCTGCACAATCATCTGCGTGATGTAGCGGCTGGGGCGCATGCTGTTCATCCAGCCAAAGCCGCCTTCGGGTTTCTGAAACTCCTGCATCTTGCGGATGGAATGTTGCAGGCGGTATTGCATATTATTAATATCAAAAAGCAGGGCGATGCGCTGTTTGCGTTCTTTCTCGTTGCGCGCCTGCAGCACCCACGGCGTTTGCTGCAGCACCACCTCTTTGAGGTGCTGATTCTTTTCGAGCGCCGACAGGAAAGCCTCCGGCGAGCTGTTTTTCCATTCGTCAAACACCCGTTTTATCTCCGGATTTTTGTTAGAAATATCAAATGCGATGCTGTTGGCAAACCATGCCGAGAACCAGGCGACGGCGTTGTCGTAGGCCGGCTCGCTGATAACGGGCAGCGCCTGCACGGCATACCAGGCCGGGTTGGAACTGAATTCCAGCGTAAGCTGATAGTTTTCAAGCGTGGTGCTTTTGTCGGCTTTCGCCAAATGATCAAACGAAAACCTACGCGTCTGCTTGCCGCCCACGGGCATGGGCATCGCCTCCGTAACCAACTTGCGGTTGGTAACCACCGGTACCAGGCGCTCTTCGCCATCGGTGTAGTTGCCGGCAACAGCTTTGATGCGATAGGTTACCATGCTCAATCCTTTCGGTACGGCCATCTTCCATTGCAGCGGCCGGCTTTCGGAAGCGGCTACTGAGAAATTCTGGACAGAAGCATCCAGAAGCAATCGCGACGTCACCGGTTTTTCCGTAAGGGCATCTATAAATTCCAGCGATACGACGCCAGCAAGTTTCTCGTCGGAGAGGTTGGTTACTTTGGCAGCAAAATACAAAGTGTCGCCTTGGCGGAAAAAGCGCGGTGCATTGGCGACCAGCATCATCTTTTTGGCAGCAGTAAACTCCTGCTGCAACATTCCCGTCATCAAATCTTTGGTATGTGCCAGCGCCTGAAACTTCCAGCGTGTGAACGATTCGGGCAGCGTAAACTCAATCACCACATCGCCCTGTTCGTTGGTTTTGAGCTGTGGATAAAAGAAAGCTGTTTCGTTAAAATCGCGCCGCAACTGCACGTCCTGCAAATCCATCGATGGCGACTGAGACGCGGGAGGCACAGGAATCGTCTCCTCCATCTCTTCGGCGGGGCTTTCCTCTGCATCAATCATTTCGTTTTTTACCTGCCCATTGGCCATCGTTCGATCCTTAGAGAACATTATGTCACCCCCCCGATAATAACTGTCAAAACCAAACCAATTGAGCCGGTCATAATTTTGGAAATAATAGGCCACCGATCCGCCCTGGCCTGTGTATAACTGGTTGGCTTGCGCAATGCCAAAACCATTTGCAGCTCCCCATGCTTCCATGCGGTTGTTGGGATTGTAAAGATCAAAATTCCACTGGTGCGGAACAAAAGCATCCAACGAAGCATCGTAGATCGAAGCAAGCATTTCGGCAGCCATTTTGTCGCCATTTTTGTTGCGGATGGTCACCGTCCATTTCTCTTTGCTGCCGGGCACCAGCGTGCTGCGCATGGTTTCGAAAGCAAAGTCGAGCTGCTTGTTGGTGTAGGGAACTTCTATCACCACCGAGTTGCGGTAGAGATGATTGTCGATGACATAAATGTATTGAAAGGTAAAATTCCCGCGGTATGCTGATTTGATCGGAATTTCTATCAACTGTTGGTTGTTACTAATCTTCATCCATTTGCGCTCGATGGTTTTGCCCTGAAACTGCACTTCGGTAAGCACCTGTACATCTTTGGCCGACGAGCCAAGCAGAAAAATGGCCTTCTCGCCGGGTTCTCCTTTTTTGTTTAAAACTTCAAACCATTCGTAGGTATTGAGGGGCTGCTTTTTGGCCATCGGATCAAACAGGGTGAAGTAATCGTCACGTTTAGCTTTTTCGCCGGAAACATCGGTTGCATCAATTATCACCAAATATTTCCCTTGACTCCATTTTTCGATGCCCGGAAGATTTATCAACGAATCTTTTGCTGTATTAAATGTTGTTTCGTAAACCACGCCAATGCGATCCCACGTCATAAAATCCTCATCCTTATAATTGGCCGACGGGAAATCCTTGCGAAAATCCTGTTCGGGAATCGTGTTTTGGTCGGGCGTATCCCACTGACGTTGATGCGCCAGTCCGGCGGGCTGTTTCAGATTATAAATCGTCACCTTTACATCGGCTGCCTGTGGCTGGCCATTAAGATTTTTTACCAAAACTTTAAAATCATCGGGCTTACGCTGATTAACGTTTTCGGGAATATTGGTCTCGATAAGCAACGCCTCCTTGCCAACATTTACCCATTGCGAAGCGGAGTGTGTTTCGCCGGTAATATCCGTTACGTCGGCCTCAATTTGATACTGATAAGAAATATCCTGCTGTTTGCCTGGCAGTGCTGTAAAAGTAATTTCGAAAGTTCCATCGGATTGTGTGGTTACTTCACCGGCGGCGATTTCGACTGGTTGCTGTCGTGGCCAAATGAAGCGGCCATAGCTCCCGTAACCACGCCACGGCATGAAAACATTTCGCGTTACGCGGTATTTCACCGTGGCACCATCGATGGTATTTCCGGCGTAAGCCTGCGCTTTTCCTGAAATGGTAACGGGCTGGTTAAGTTTGTAGGAGCCTTCCACGGGCAGAAACGCCACCTCGAAGTTGGGGCGCTTGTATTCTTCTACATTTATGTAATGATTGCCGTTTTCAGTTTTCAGACGCATCTGTCCGTTGAGCACGCCGGTGGGAATGGTAAAGCTGCCGCTGGCCGACCCAAAAGCATTGGTGGTGAGTTGCGTCTGCGCAATCTGCTGGCTGTTGACATCCATAAACTCCACCTTCAGTGGCGTTTGTGGAAGGATATCGTATTTGTCACCAACTTTTTCGAGGACGATGGTTTTAAAATAGACAGTCTGTCCCGGGCGGTAAATGCTGCGGTCGGTAAAAAAGAATGTGCGCGTCTGTGGTTTTTCTACACGATCGCGTGAATCGGTAAGATAAAAACTGCCGGACGAAACAAAGCGATCGTCACCCTGCACCAGCGATAGCGTGACGGCTCCGCGCACCCCGCCGTCGGATTTTAGCTCCAGAAAACCATCGCGATCAGATTGCAGCGACTTGGCGAGCTTAAGATCATAGCTGCGGCTGCGCTGATCAAAAACGCGTGTATATGCATTTACAGTAACGCCCTGCATCGGCTTTCCGCTCTCGCGGTTGAGCACAAAAATATCGTATCCGCCGGCGTTGAGACGGCGCGAAACAAAACTTATTTCGGTAATCCAAATGCCGCTATAAACCGCTTTGGGAGCAGCACTGTCCGTTTTGGGGGTCTCAGCTATTACCAAATAAAAACCCCCAGGCAATGCCGGAATTTTTATTTCGGTTTGATGATTTTCATAATCCTGCCATCCGGGCGTAGTTACTTCCCACTCCATCATCGCTTTGCGACCAGCCAGTTTCTCGGCAAAGTCGTTGTTGCGCAGCTTGTCGTATTCTTCATACTCCATTTTTATCACCTTCATCTGCACCGATGCAACATTTTTGTAACCGAGCAGTGCCAGCGAAGGTTTGCCGGGCAATACGGCAGCTTCTGTTTGCAGCTTCAGCTCTGTTTCGGTGATTTGTTTAAGCAGCAACGAGCAATTATGGGCGCCGGTCGATTCAGGATAAGTCCGGATTGCTTCGCGGCAAATTTCGGCAGCCTTCCGATTGTTCGTAGACGGAATTTGTGCTTTTAAAGGGAAATATTCGCCGGTTTGCTGATAATAAAATTGCGCCAACGCAAAAGCCACCGTAGTGGATTCGGGGGAAGTGCTGAATTTCTTTTGTAATGCTTGCAAAGCCGCGGTGTAAAGGCTGTCGGTAGCGGGAGCCGCCGACACAGAATGAACAAATTCCAGTCGCTTCACATCGGCATCGATGAGCGCGGCAGGATTTTTATCATCCAAATGAAAAGCCAGCAGTTGTTGATAAAGCTCCAACACCTGCGCGGTATTAGATTGGGAATATTGCTCCGGTAATTTGATTTTAATAAAATCAGCAGCCCGGTCGTAATATTTGTCTTCGGTAGGGATGAGCTGCTGAGCGGCAACTTTTACATCTGTTTCGTTATTACTAAAAAAATCGAGGGCGCGCCATGCAAGGAAATCGAACAAAGTGGGCCGGAAAACCTCCGATTGTTTCTCACGCTCCAGAATAGCCTCAAAACCCGTGATGTCAGTTTTTTGAAGTTCCTTTTTGTTTTCTAATGATTCCAGGAAATGACCGGCAGCTTCCTGGTGAATTTTAGTCGCATCCCAAGTAAGCATATCCTCATTGTTATAGCCGCTGGTGGCGGAGCGTTGTAGAATCTGGTAGCGGTTGGCCTGAAAATATTTGAGATACAACTCGCCGGCAATTGAATGCAGCACCTGCGTGGCTGGTGGCTCCGACTGACGAATTGCCTCTTCTGTCTGAAGGATTGCTTTTGGAAAATAATCTTCTTCAAAATCTGCTACCAACTTAATGCGGAAGATGCCCGCTTTGAGTAACTGCGGTGCATTGTTTTCGGCGGCAGCCAGGCGATGGATTTCTTCGACCACCTCCAGCGCCGAGCGCGGCTGGCTCAATGCGCTAAGCGAATCGACGCGCTGCCATAATTTGTCGTAGTCTTTTTGCATGGCGGGTGTATTAGCAATAAAAAAAATAGCTGCAACAAAAAGTAGCAGCACCGGAAAAAGAGATTTGAAAAGTCGCATAGTCAGATATTTTTGTGATCATTTTCTTATGCAATAATGATGCAAATATTTCTTATCGCCGCCAAAGTCTTTGGTAGCTGCGGTTTTATTAAAAAAATAACAACGATAAAGTGAAAAACTTTGGAAGGAAGAAAAAGTGAAGCAGCATTAATATCTGATGATTTTCAGATTAGAAACAGCGGCGTCGATAGAGATCTCGATGCGTTCGGCAGCAGTGTCGAAGTTTTCGGTGAGATAAATACCTTTTTCGTTTTTCTCGAAACCATCGAGGCTTTTGTTGGAGAGGAAGGAGTCCGTTTTTACCTGGCAGCCGGAACTAATCGGCACCCTGATGGTAACATCTGTAGCTCCGGCGTCGATGGATAGGCGGCTGAGCGAATGGCGGTTGCCCAGCTTAAGATTGATTTGGGAAGCTCCGCCGTCGATGTCGACATTATCAACTTTAAACAGTGTAAGATCGAAATCAATCTTGGCAGCTCCGGCATCTATTTTAAAATCCCATAGCGGATCAGGATGAAGGCTGATTTTAGCTTTGTTGTGGAAATTATCCATGCGCCGGATGCGCTGCTTCATGGTGAGCTTAAGCACCACCACGCCTTCGGCACTGTTGGAATTAAGATTGTAACTGCCGAAATTGCCTTCGCGTTCAAAATTTAACAAATCATCGCTGAGGCCTTCAATAATGAATTCTCCTGCCATGGCATCCAAATCGAGTACCGCATTTCGGATACCAGCTTGGTAGCCCTGGGTCAGTGACTGGTCAAAATCCTCCATCACCTCATTCTGTGCATCGGGGTCGTGGTAAAGCCCTTGCCGGTGGTCGTGTCGAAAAAAATCGCGCCAGTTGTTGCCTCCGTATTGTTGCGAATCCTTGCCGGCCAAAAACCAGATAGAAAAGCCAACAACCACAAATGCCAGCACCACACGCACCGTCCCGTTGATGGGAAGCAGCGAGATGCCGAGGAGGACCAGAATAACGGGCCAGAGCTGCCGCAGCGAGTACCAGCCAAAATGGATGTAACCAAAGTTGCGCAGCACAAACAAAAGTCCTATGCTGATGAGGATGATGCCCCAGAAAACATTTTTTGATTTCATAATTAACTTGTTAAAAGTTAGACAAAACGTTTATCGTTTGTCTTCGCGTGAGCGACTAAAAATAATGAGAATCCCCACCACGATAAGCAACACAGGCCACAGGTCGCCAAAATTAATACGCGAAATGAAATGGCTTGCGAGAAAAAGGCCGCCCAGAGTAATGAGGATGATGCCGGCGATAAGGCTGCCTTCGTTAAGTTGTTTGTGCTCGTGTTGTTTTTTTCGCATTTCTTCGTCAGGATTTAACATGGTGTTATCAAACTCGGTATTTGCTTTTTCCTTATCCGAAAATCCTGCCCCGGCGCTACCAGATTCCGGTGGAACAGTGCGGCCGTAACGACTACTGTCGTAATAAACATCGTAAGGCTCCAGCGGCA
The DNA here is from genome assembly GCA_035647615.1 of Bacteroidales bacterium. Lineage (NCBI taxonomy): Bacteria > Pseudomonadati > Bacteroidota > Bacteroidia > Bacteroidales > Bacteroidales bacterium. The sequence continues at coordinate 21,514 of DASRND010000033.1, forward strand.
CTGCAATCCATGCAATAATATAGATTAATACTCCGCCGCCACCAAAGATAGCCAATACCACAAACATTAAGCGGACGATGATGGGGTCGATGGAAAGATACTTTGCCAATCCACCGGAAACTCCGGCAATTACAGAGTCGGTGCGGCTTCGATAGAGACGTTTTGTTGTTTGCATAGTCGTTTATTTTTTTTCAAAAGTAGGATTTTTTTGGGATTGCAACCTGTGGCATCCCATGTCTGCCTTTTGACGCACGAAAGCCCTGCAAGTTACGAAGTAAAATTATTTAATCGCTCACCTCTTTCTTTTTCCACCCACCAATCGCCGTTCACCACTCATATCCGGCCGTCAAAATTACCCGCCCACTGGGATGCAATCCTCAATCGAAGGGAGAGGATGGCAACCCTAAGTCATACCGCTAAAACATTATAGCTAACATCATCTTTTTTTAGCAATCTCACAAGGTGGTTTCGACTACGCTGTTTTCGACTTGGTTCGGCTTGGTTCGACTGCGCTCACCAGACACCGCTCACCAGCCGACGCTCAACCACCGCAATCACCGCAAACATTGCAGAGCAGGCGTAAATCGAAAATCCACCTCCTAATTCAAATTTATCCATCTGTTCTAAAATTGATGCCGTCTCTTCAGGGCTTCCATTCTTTTCGCTGACTATTATCAAAGGGCTGCACCCGGTGCTATTGATTTCGCTGCGATGGGGCTAAGCCGCGCGGCATTCTATCATTCTCACCGCTCATTTCCCATCTCTCATTTCTACCTACTGCCGACTGAGAACTTAGTGACTGCGGCCTTTCCCTCCGTTACAATATCCGACGACATAAAACATAGGTACGCATTTATTGTTAATTTTGCTTGTTGCTATAAAAAACGATAGTGTGCGCTAAAAATAATAAACGATGCTGGGACGATTTTTCAAGATTATTTTCAAAATGTTGGGGTGGCTAATCCTGATTTTAGTGGTAGTTTTTTTTGTGATTTACGCCGTTGCTCCGATTTATGATTTCCCGGAGTACAAGGCTTTTTCGGGTGACAAACTCTACAATCCCTACCGTGGCATGGACAGCAGCGACTGGAAAAAAGGCAACTTTCAGGTACAGTCGCGCGTATGGCTGGGCATCACCAACGGACGCCGCAACACCAACGAAGCCATCAATACGATATACCGCCAGTTGGGTTACGATATTATCGTTACTTCCGACTATCAGAAGATCAACCGCTTTGGGCAGGAGCTGCCGCAATACATCCCTACTTACGAGCATGGCTACAGCATACGCAAGACCCATCAGGTGTGCATCGGTTCTCATGGTATCGACTGGGTTGATTACCCATTTTATCAGAACGTAAATCATAAGCAGCACATGATAAATATGCTGAGCGAAAAGAATGAAATCATCGCTCTGGCACATCCCGATCTTCGCGACGGCTACCTGCTCGAGGATATGAAACAACTTACCAACTACGATCTGATGGAAGCCATGAGCCAGGTACGTTTTTCGATAGGACACTGGGACATGGCGCTCTCTTATGGCCATCCTGTTTTTATCCTTGGCAACGACGATGCGCACGACGTGTTTGATCCGGAAGAGGTTGGCCGGGTGTGTACCTTTATTAATTCGCGAAGCATTGATGGCGATCAGATAAAACGAAATCTGAAGGCCGGTAACGCATTTGGCGCCCGAGTGGCGATGCAACCCGACGAAGATTTTATTGAAAAAGCCTCCGTCCATCAGAATTTGCCAATAGTAAAAAATGTCGATTTAGTTGGCGACACACTTACCGTTAAACTTAGCGAAACTGCGGCGCTGATAGCTTTTGTCGGGCAGGGTGGCACATTGCGCCGTACTTTTAGCGACACCTCCGGAGCCACTTACATCATTCGCGCCGACGACACATACATACGCACGGAGGTTACTTTCGACGATGGCACCATGTATTATCTCAACCCCGTTTTCCGCTACAGCGGACTAACACCCGGACAACAACCTTCAGCCACCATCAATTGGGCGAAGACCTGGGTGCAGCGCGGCGTTGCAATAGTGATATTCATCGTGCTGCTGCTCATCGTAATTCGCATCATGCGTCCCCGCAAAATAAAAGGTAAAGGCAGAATCAGCCGCCGGACTTATTATTACCAGAGCTGATGGCGCAAAGCACAGTAATTTTACCATTAGAAAAAACACCGACGCCTGTAAAAACCAAACAGACGCTTGCGCTGATAATTGTTTTGTCAGTGCTTGTGCGCGGCTTGCTGGCCTGGTGGCTTGAGCTTGGCAACGACGAAGTTTATTACTGGACGTATGCCCTCTATCCGGCGCTAAGCCATTTCGACCATCCGCCCATGGTGGGGTTTTTTATCCAGGTCTTTAGTTTTAATTTGTTTTGGGATAATGAATTGTTTCTTCGCCTTAGCTCCGTGGTTTTGGGTGGCTTCAACACGTGGATTATCTACAATATTGGGCGGGAAATAAAAAATCCAACTACCGGATTGTATGCAGCGCTGCTTTACAATGCTTCTGTATATTGTTTTGTGATCGCGGGTATCTTTATCCTGCCCGATACGCCACAGCTCTTTTTCTGGCTGCTGAGTCTTTATCTGCTTGTCACATCTTTGCCGGCGCAGCCCGTGGAGAAGCGGCATGGATGGCGATTGCTCCTGGCTGCCGTTACTATCGGACTTGCGATGCTATCGAAATACACTTCTGTTTTTCTGTGGCTTGGCGCCGGACTCTATATTTTGCTCTATAACCGAGCATGGCTGCGGCGCGCTGAACTCTATGCAGGCATCGCAATTTCTGCCATTATCTTCGTGCCGGTGATCATCTGGAATTTCCAAAACAACTTTATCAGCTTCACCTTTCAGAGCGAACGAATAGGGTTTTTTGGCAACGGCTTGCGGCTGGATTATTTCTTTACAGAATTGTTCGGACAAATCGGATATAACAACCCCGTCAACTTTGTACTCATCGTGCTTGCGCTTATCGCAATATTGCGGAAACGGAAATTTCTGTCAGCAGCGCCACAACGCATGCTGCTGCTCACCTCGCTTCCGCTGATAGGATTGTTCTTGTTTTTCGCACTCTTCCGTCGCACGCTGCCCCACTGGACCGGCCCGGCTTATCTGAGCCTGATAATCATAGCTGCTGCCTGGCTTGCCGATATTGCCGCAAGGCGAAAAAAAACAAAGCTGTGGATACCCCGTTCCGTCGTTGCTTCTGTTGGGTTATTAATGGTGGTGCTGACAGTGGGCGTGGTTGAAATAAAATCAGGCCTGTTGGTTCCGACTCGTTACGATGATCCGCGCACAGTTGGCAACAACGACATAACCCTCGACATGTATGGATGGCGGCAGCTTGCCACCAAATTCGACTCGCTTCTACAGGCCGATGTGAGCTCGGGCTATATGCCTGCTGATGCCCCGATGATCAGCCACCGCTGGTTTCCGGCAGCACACCTCGACTATTATGTTGCGCATCCTGCCGGCCTGCCGCTCATCGCCATTAGCAGCCTCGGAGATATTCACAAATATGCCTGGATCAACCGGGAGCGTCCGCCGCTGCAACCTGGCAGCGACGCCTGGTATATCACCGGCAGCCGCGACTTTAATATGCCGGCCTATCTGTTCGAATATTACAAACACATCGAAGTGCCCGATATCATCAGAATTACCAAAGGGAACAAACACGTCGAAAATTTCTTTGTTTATCGTCTGCGCGACCTTTACCGCCAGCCCAAAGACGTTTTGACCGGTATAGAAAAGGAATGAATTTTTTCTAACCTTCCACCAACCCGCTGCCCTCCGGGGTAATGTGCAGGAAAAAGGTTTCTTTTTTAATCACACCTTCTTTCACAAAAATCTCTATCAGCATCTGAACAGTTTTTCTGGGTGCATCCACCAACTCTCTGAATTCTTTCTCGTTGAGTCCACGCGGTGCCTCAGCTAGTGCCCGCAGTATGGTGTAGCGGCTGGCATCCACGGCAGCAGCATCCAACACATCCTCACCGTCGGTGTAAATCTCTTTGCGTGCTTGCAGGAACCGGATTAATTGGTTTATTGTGTTTTTTTTGATGTTGCGTTCATGGGCTTTTTCTCCCAGCTCTTTTAGGGTGAGTCGGTTGAGACGATTATCTTTCAAACTTTCCCGCAACCATTCCAGGGCTTCCTGCTGCTTTTTGTCCATTGCGGCGCGATGGCTTCTCAAGGCGAAAGTCTTGCCTGCATTTTTCAAAGTATCTTTTTCAATCATGGCTTGCAGCAGCAAAATCAGCAGTTCTCTCTCCACCGTCGAACGCAACCCAAGTTTCCCTTGCAGTTCCGTTAGCTCCAGACCGGCTTCAAAAAGTGCATTTTCCTGATGCCAGGATTGCAGGATTTCAATGATTTTTGTGGTAAGTTGTTTTTGATAGGCAGCAGTGACCAGATACTCATCGCCACCGGCAATCAGCAGCGTGAGTTTTATAGGATTTCCGGCGGCCAACTGTTTTATCTCCTCAGCGGAAACGCCGGTGCGATGCACGATCTCCTGAAGCAGCATGGGCTTTCCTTCTTTTTCTGTTTCGATAAAGATATGCTGCAATTTATTCTCTTCGTTCACCGCCGCCTCGGCAAGTTGCGTCATCCGTTGTTTCAGTGTCACGGTGCGGCGGCGGTGGTGCAGCGGCTTCACGTCAAGGATGGTACCACCGCCCAGGGTCACGTCATTGGAGCTGTTGCGAATCACAAATTTGTCCTTATTAATCAATACCGCCGGTTTCTCAAAATGCAACTGAACAACCATTTGTGGGGTCGAATCATTTTCAAGGGTAACGAGCAGGTGCATGCGGGCGTAGGTGGTAAAGGTGCCGGTGTGAAACAGCACCTGCGACCAGGTTTTGGGTTGCGTCAGCGGCTCAAAATATTCTATAAGTGCATCGGCCATAGTGGTTTCGTCCAACTGCCGGTCGACCAGAAGCTGACCCCGCTCAAAATCATCATATTTAAGTCCGGATACGTTGATGGCAGCACGATCGCCTGCCGTCGTCTCCTTCACAGTTTTGCCATGACGTTGTATTGATTTAATCCGAATCTTGTCGCGATTATCCGGCAAAAGCAAAAGCTCCTGTCCGGTAGTTACTTTGCCACCCAGCACAGAACCTGTAACCACGATGCCATGGCCTTTTACATTAAAAATACGATCGATATACATCCTGAAAATGCTTGCCACAGGTTTTTCGCCGACCTGCCGCGCCAGCTTCAGCATCTCTTCTTTTAATTGATCGATTCCCTCCATCGTCACCGCCGAAACTTCTACGATAGGTGCGTCGGCCAGCGGAGTATGATCGAGAAATTCCATGATCTCAAGTTTGGCCATCTCGCGCATCTCTTCGTCAGCAAGGTCGGATTTGGTAAGGGCAACGATTCCGTGTTGGATTCCAAGCACACGCATGATGTTGACATGCTCGCGCGTTTGTGGCATAATGCCACTGTCGGCGGCCACCACCAGCAGCACGAAGTCGATTCCATAAACGCCCGCCACCATGGTTTTGATAAAATCTTTGTGACCCGGAACATCCACAATACCCAGCGAAATATCCTCGGAAAGTTCCAGATGAGCAAATCCCAGGTTGATGGTGATGCCGCGGGCTTTTTCTTCTTTGTGTGTGTCGCAGTCGATGCCGGTAATTGCGCGAATCAGCGCGGTCTTGCCATGATCGACATGGCCGGCGGTACCCATGATCAGATTCTTACTCATGGGCGATTACCTCCTTGTAACATTCGATGATCAGCTCTGCCACCACTTTTATCTGCCGATCGAAAAGCGTAAGCACATCAAACTGCACTTCACCCTGCCGTAAAATACCCAGCAGTGGCTGGTTGCCGGTGAGCAAGGTGTGATAAATAAGTTCGGCATTCCGGGCTGCTATTTTGCGGGAAGCATTTTTAAAATGAATTGCCACAGCAAAACTATCAATGGTTTTTCCGGGCAGCGATCCGCCTCCTGCCTGCCCCTGACTTGCTGCCACCGAGCAAGCTATTCCTAAGGTTTCGAGCTGCTGCTGCAAACTTTCGGCTTTGGTGCGCAAATCATCTGCTTTGGCCGTCATCATGGCAAAGATCGGGCTTAGCGCAATAAGTTTATCGGTGTCGAGATAGGCCAGTGCGATGGCTTCGAGCATTGAAAGGGTTTCTTTGCCCACCCGCAGTGCCCGTGTAAGTGGCTCCTTTTTCAGTTTAGCGATCAGCTCCTTTTTTCCGGCGATGATTCCGGCCTGTGGACCACCCAGCAACTTGTCGCCGCTAAAAGTCACCAGGTCGATTCCAGTAGCCAGCGTTGAGCGAACATCGGGTTCATCGGCAAGGAAAGCAATTTCCGCTTTGCGCAACAATCCCGATCCCATGTCGTAAACCACGGGCAACTGATGTTGTGCCCCCAGGGCAATGAGTTCCTGTAGCGAGGCTTCGGTGGTGAAGCCGCTGATGACATAATTGGAAGGATGCACCTTCAGCAACAAAGCTGAGTGTGGCGTTATGGCACTGGCGAAGTCAGTGATTTTGGTTTTGTTGGTGGTGCCCACCTCCACCATGTTGCAATCGGAGGCAGCCATGATGTCGGGCATGCGAAACGAGCCGCCAATCTCGATAAGTTCGCCGCGTGAGATAATCACTTCGCGGTTTTTGGCCAGCGAGCGCAGCACCAGCATGATGGCCGCCGCATTGTTGTTGACCACCAGCACATCTTCGGCGCCGGTGAGATGGCGCAGCAGCCGTGTGACGTGCGTATAGCGTGTTCCGCGTTGCGCCTTTTCCAGATCAAACTCCAAATTGTTATAGCCTGTCAGCACCTCATTTACCTCTTCCAGCAATTTCTGCCCAAAAGGCGCTCTGCCCAGGTTGGTATGGATGATAATGCCCGTGGCATTAATGACTGGTTTCAGACTTTTGGTGGTGAGTTCTTCTGACGTCCACAAAACCTGTTTTATAATATCCGCAAGCGGTGGCACCTCGGCGCCCTGCAAGGCAGCATCACGAAGGCCGGACAAGACATCCTGAATAATGCCGGTGATAAAAGTAGCAGGGAAATTTTGCATCAGCAAGCGAACAGGTTCCTGCTGCAACAACTTGTCGACGCCGGGCAGTTTTCTCAGTTCGTCTTGAATGGGCATAGCTGCGTTTTTTTTATTAAAAAAAAGCAGAGAGAGCAGGAATCGAACCTGCCACAGCCGGTTTTATCCGTCTGATATTGGTTTTGAAGACCAACCGGAACACCAGTTCCAACCTCTCTAAAGAAATCAGGCTATTGTTAAATAAAATTAGCACGTTATTGTTCATCAACAAACAACCCTGCAATAATAAGGCTTTTCATTGTCATAATATTTACATTTGCGCGAAATTTACACGTCATGAAAAATATAACGCTCTCGCTATTGCTGCTATTAGTTGCAACTACAGGATTCTATAGCCAAACCATGGCACAGGCGCCTGACAAAATGCAATGGTTTAAAGATGCCAAACTGGGGATATTTATTCACTGGGGTATCTATGCAGTGGATGGCATCGACGAATCCTGGTCGTTTTTTAACGAATACGTTTCGCACAAAGATTACATGAAACAACTCGATGGTTTCACTGCGCAAAAATACGACCCTGAGTTGTGGGGCAGCCTCCTAAGCAAAAGTGGTGCCCGCTACGTGGTAATTACCAGCAAACATCACGATGGGGTAGCGCTTTGGGATTCGGATTTCAGCAATTTGAACGTTGTGGATAAAACCCCCGCGGCCAGAGATTTGATTGAGCCGCTGGTAAAAACGCTTCGTAAGCAGGATTTGAAAGTGGGTCTTTACTACTCACTTTTGGATTGGTCGCACCCCGACTATCCGAACCTTACACGAAATACAAAACGCTATGAAACCGACACAGTGAAATGGAACCGGTTTGTGAATTTTAATTTTGATCAAATCAATGAAATTTCGCAACGATACCACCCCGACCTGATCTGGTTCGACGGCGATTGGGAGCAAACTCCCGAAGCCTGGAAAGCCGAACAAATCAGGGAATTACTTTTGGCCAACAATCCTGATGTCATCATCAACTCACGTTTGGCTGATTATGGCGATTATGCTACTCCCGAGCAGGGTCTTCCTATTACCAGACCGAAGGACGAATATTGGGAGCTGTGTATGACCATGAACGACTCCTGGGGTTTTCAGCATAACGACCACAACTACAAAACAGCCAACCAGATTATCCGGATTTTTACTGATGTGATAAGCAAAGGCGGCAACTTGTTGCTCGACATCGGTCCAAAAGCCGATGGCACCATTCCGGCTGAGCAGGTGGCAATAATGCAGGAGCTGGGGCGATGGATCAACAAAAACCAGGAGGCCATCTATGGAACCGAAGCAGGCATTTCCAAAGATTATTTCGCCGGCCCCTCCACACTTTCACCCGACAGCACCACGCTTTTTCTTTTTGTCGAAAACCGGCCTACCGGGCCTGTTGCTCTCAAAGGCCTCAAAAACAAAATCAACCGCATAAGGATAGTGGGAGAAGGCACTAAACTGGCATGGGAGGAGAAGATGAAAGCCTACTGGAGCGAGAAACCCGGAATAATTTATATCGACATCCCGGCAACTTCAGTTGACGAAAATATTACGGTAATTGCGCTGCAGCTCGATGGGAAAATAGCGCTGTGGAGCGATCCGGAATAAACTGTTTTATAACCAATGCCGATAATTTTTGGAATAAAAAAAGAGCCTGACAATCATCACCAGGCTCCTTTTTTCGCTATCGCTAAATGAAAATATTTTCGTTTAACGAATCACCACTTTGCCAGTTTGGCTGCCGGCATTTGTTTTAATATTATAAAAATAAATTCCCTGCGGCATATCAGCGGCGTGCCAATGGAACTGATGTGTTCCGGCAGATAAATTCTTTTCTGTATCCTGGCGAACCAATCTTCCGGTTGCATCGTAAATGGAGAACGCTACCGGGGAAGCATCGGCAAGATGAAATTCGAAATGGGTTAGTCCGGACGATGGGTTGGGAAAGGCCTTTGCGGAAATTTGTGCAAACGACGCAAAAGCTTCCTGCAGGTCGGTGATGGTGGAAATATTGAGCAGATAATTAACGATTTCGGCCATCATGTATGCCTTTGTACTGAGGCTGTCGCCATCGGCAATAGCGCCAAAGGTAACCGTGGACGAAACGACGCGATAAGAATTATCCTGTACTTTTACAAAGATGCGGTCGAAACCATCGGCGGAAGCATAAAGCGGCAAGCTGTTGGTTGCTGACATCCTGTCGATGCTGTAATGGGGCGAATCGCCACCAAGATATTCGAACCGTATGCGAGCCAACAAGCTGTCACTTTTTGGATTGAGGTCATGAACGTTATCCTCGAGGCCATCATCCATAAATTTGAGTCCTAATACCTGCAGCAAATCGGAGCCGCGCATATCGAAACCGAGATTAACACTTTCGATATAGAGTTTACCATCGTAGTTTTCGAGGTAATCAATGATCCTGGCCTGGTCTGCTTCAATTACAATACCGGGCGGGGTGAGTCCTCAGCTCAGGCAGTAGTTGCCCATGGTGGTTATCACCAGATCGTAGGCTACGAGGTCTTCAGGTAAATCATACACATAGTCAAAATTGATTCCGGACATTTGCAATGCTTTTTTCAATCCTACATGAGGCTGTTGCAATTGTCCGGTTTCGGGCGACACCACCGACTCGATGCCGTTGTCGTTGTTCCAAAAAAGAATGTTGTAATCAGTTTCCGGCTGCACACGCAAAAAATAGCCTGAAGATTTGTTGTTGGCGGGATATTCATCCTGCGGTGCGTCGATGGTAGCATACAACATGGTGTTGTGCACCTGGTGAGGTGTGTAGTTAATGTTAAGGGTAGCCGTTTCGCCCGATCCAAGGTTGCCGTTGTAGGCAGTGGATGCAAGCACTTCGCGGCTTTTGTAACTATGGAGATTCACAATAAAACCTGTCTCCTGGCTCAACCCCTGGTTTTTAACGTTCACTTCCCAAATGCCTTCCTGCGACACGCCCAGATGCATCGGGCCATTGATCTGCATTGCGCTAAGCTCATGCTCGAACCAGGTGGTAAGATTGATATTAAAAATAAACCAGCCCCACAGCGCGCTGGTTGACGCGCCAAGTGAACGAAACCGCAGACGCACGTTTTGGCCGCTAAAGTCGTCGAGTGAAAGCGTAAGATCGCTACCCTGGAAAGTGCCAAAGGGGCCTTCGGTAAGCGGCCGGTTCCAAAGCTCGGTTTCGTTGTCGCCGGAAACTACCGAGATGATGCAGCTTTCGTCGGTAACGTTGGCCGCATAAACATCAAGAAAAGTGCTGATGACCACTTCGCCACCACCTGCCGGCACATCAAAAGCATTGGTGTAGGCAGAAAAGTCGTAATTGGTTACGATGGGATAATAATAAAGCATCAGGTAGCCATCTTCCTGCATCCAGTTGCCCTGCATTTCCCAGCCAACCGGATTGGAAAAATCCTCCGAGATGATGGCTGTTTGAGAAATAGCGGCAGACTGTAGCACAAGAAAAGCTATCAGTGTGTAAATAAGTTTTTTCATAAGCAATAGAAGGTTATTAATTTTAAAAGCTGCAAATCTAAATCTTAAATTATTCGACAAAGCAAGATTAACAGTAATTTAAGAAAATGGTTGCGAAGAGATAAAAAAAGGCTGCGGGCAAATCATATAAAAGATGTTTGTTATAAATTGCCAAAAGCTTCTGACTTTTTTAATCCAATTAACCGTAATTGATCATTCATTCCTCGCTCTGTATGATTTAGAGTCAGGCTCTAGCAGAACAATTTCTTTATGGCTGTTAGGATTTTTGAAATGATCTATTTGCTTATTTCTAATCATGCCTAAGTGCTCGCACCGGATCGATGCGTGCGGCGCGGGCAGCGGGATAAAGGCCGGCAGCAAGGCTGATGATGATTGCAAATGCAATGGCACCCACGATGAGCCAGGCCGGGAAATAAAACAGATTGACCGGTTCCGTACCATCCGGCAATATTTGAGTATTCACCACTACGGTAGCAACCTGCGTTACCAGCCAGCCAAGCACAAGCCCGAACAAGGCACCAATAAGCCCGATTACGCCTACTTCTACAAAAAATATCATGCGTATTTCTTTTTCGCTGGCGCCGATGGCTTTCATAATACCAATCTCCCGTTGACGCTCCAGTATCGACATCACCATGGTATTGATAATGCCCAGGCCGGCCACGATGAGGGCAATAGCACCCACCGCTCCCAGCAAAGAAGTTAGAATCAGGAAAACTCTTTTGATCTCGTCCATCTGGTCGAGTATGGAAAATACACCCACGTTCATCGTGCGCAACTGCTCCGACACCGGGTCGATTTGCTGCATATTTTCCACGCGCACCTGTATGGAGCCATATGAGTCGGTTTTTTTGTTGCTGCCCAGTAAATCCCAAACACTCGAAAAGCTCAGTTGTGGTATTTTTTGCGCTGTTATTATCGGGATAAGCATACCTCCGCCAATAGCATTGCGGCCAAATTCGCCTGCACGTCTGGTTATTCCTACAATCTTTAATTCGCTCACAGTTTCATCAAAAGGCATCTCCGACTTGTTGTGCATCATATTGATAACAGCTCCCGGAATTTTAGAGGCATTCATCGATAGTGATACCAGCCTTAAGGTTTTATTAATCAACGAATCGGGATGAATCAGTTGGAAACCACGCGCCGAATCTTCTTTCGAAAGCACAATATCTTTTCCGTCTTCCAGCAATCGTATTTTTAGCTTGTGGAGAAACTCCGCTCCAAGGATGCACTGCAGTGCTGTGTCGTTGATAAAAAAACTGCCGGTCAGCAAATTATCAAAGGGCTTAAATGCCCCCATGGCGGAGGGTATAGCTTGAACTCTGGAAGTAGTGGAATCACCTAAAAGCACCACCCTGGCAGGGAATTCCAGATTGGGATAAGCAATCTTTACACCCGGGATATTCTTAATTTCCTGCAAAAGCGAATCGGTCAGCGGGATGCTTTCCTGTTTTAAAGCGCTGGCCATTTCGGCTACGTTGCCCGAGGCAATATCTTCGAGATTAATTTCTTTAGGGGTAACGGTGATGCTGGTAAACAAATCGTTGGCTGCAAAGGCATCGGTAATATTTTTCTGCATCCCGGTGCCAAACGACACCATCGAGGTAAGCGCGCCAATTCCGATAACTACACCCAGCGTAGTGAGAAAAGTACGTAATTTGGTTCGGCGCAGGTTGGCAAAGGCCAGCAATATCATGTCGCTTATATTCATCGCGTTTCCTCCCCTAGTATTATTTCGTCGATGTTACCATCTTTCAATTTCACTATCCAATCCGATACTTGTAGGGCTATTTCCTGGTCGTGGCTTACCATGATGATGGTGATGCCCTGATTTTTGTTGAGATCAACAAGCAAATTAATAATCTCTGTAGAAGTTTCGCTGTCGAGGTTTCCGGTGGGTTCGTCGGCAAGCAATACTTTGGGATTGTTGGCCAGGGCGCGGGCGATTGCCACGCGCTGGGTTTCGCCACCCGAAAGCTCGTCGGGTAGGTGGGTTAGTCTGTCGCCCAGCCCAACTTTTGTTAGCAGATTGGTGGCGATGGCTTTGCGTTTGTTGCGCGGAACGCCGCCAAAAGTCAAAGCCAGATCTACATTTTCGAGGGCATTGCGGCTTTGGATGAGGTTGAAGGACTGAAAAATCATGCCTACGGATTTCTTGCGATGTTGGGCAAGTCCGGAACGGCTCATTTTGTTAAGGTCGTTTCCGTTGAACAAAATTCTCCCTTCGGTGGCGCGATCAAGTCCCCCAATTAAGTTCAGCAACGTTGATTTACCCGAACCTGATTTCCCAACAATGGATACAAATTGACCTTCTTCAATTTCCAGGTCGATATTTTGCAGGGCAGGAATATTGATTTTTCCTTTTTGATAAATCCTGCTAAGATTTGATATTTGGATAAGCTTCACAATGTCGCGAGTTTTGTTTTGATAGAACGAATCACTTAAAACATCATTACAATCTTTTAAAAATTTCCTTATGGCTATGAAATATTTTTTTAGTATTTAAACCGCAGCCAAAAGGGGAGGGGAGCAATTCTTCGAGGCGGTAGGAGTGTTTGCAAGTCGAAGCACGTTGCTTTGGTTTTTTCACTATGCCATGAAAGAGAGTTTTATTCAGTGTTGAAATTCCAAAATATTGGTGTCCGATAAAGTCCATAGATTCTTCGCTACGCTACTAATGACAATGGTTTGCGATGAATTAGGGAAGGGAGGGCTTAGCTGGCGGCGCAGGCATTTAGTAAGCGATACAGAAGCATGCGTAGGCCTGTGCGTTGGCGCGGCTTGTATCGCGTGGGGAATCCGAGCCGATAGAAAACCACAGAACTAATTTTAAGCCTTGATTTTTTCTTTGTTACTTTCTTTTGTATCAAGACAAAAGAAAGTAAGCATGAGTTTTAAAACTATGAATGAATTTTAAAATGTCTCACATTAACACAGAAGCTACTGCCTTTCTGTAAATTACAAAAACTTGTCATTAGTAGCGAAACGTAGTGAAGCGAAGAATCTATATTAGCAAGGATTTTCTTTACCGGACAATAACGATTCCAAAATTAAATCTTAATCTAAAAATCCCACAATCTGACAACTCGATAACTTGTTAACCCGACAACCCAACAACTTTCCCTTTTCATCCTCTCACAAAACAACCGCCGGAAATAAAATGTAGCTATATTCGCCGCCTGAAAAAGCTGATTGCTGCCATTGCGTTACAGGCCTCGGACAGCTGCTCATAAAATAACTCGATAAACGAACATTTTAAACTAATACCGCACATGTCAGTAACTCCTGCTGCCGCTTCCCGGCGCACCTCCACCGCCGTAGCCATCACCATCATCGGCGTTTTGTTTTTTATCTTCGGATTTGTAACGTGGCTCAACGGCATCCTGATACCGTATCTGCAGATAGCCTGCGAGCTTACTAACTTCCAGGCACTATTCGTGGCTTTTGCCTTTTACATCTCCTATTTCATTACGGCGCTGCCTTCGGCGTGGGTGCTTGAAAAAACAGGATTCAAAAATGGGATGACGCTCGGATTGCTTGTGATGGCAGTCGGAACATTACTCTTTGTGCCCGCGGCATTGTCGCGTACTTACGGGCTTTTTCTCACTGGACTTTTTGTAATGGGCACTGGATTGTCGATTTTACAAACGGCCTCCAATCCTTATGTCACCATCCTCGGGCCACGTGAGAGCGCTGCCCGCCGCATCAGCATCATGGGCATCTGCAACAAGCTGGCAGGAGCTATCGCACCACTTATTTTGGCTTATTTCATCCTGAGCGATGGCGACGCCTTTGTCGAAAACCTTGCTTCGTTAACCGAACCTGCCCGCCAGCTTGCCCTCGACGGGCTGGCACGTCGCGTTATCAATCCTTACCTGGTGATGACCGTGGTGCTCGTGTTGTTGGGTATCGGCATACGTTTTACTTCGCTGCCCGACATCAATGCAGAAGATGACGAAGATGCTGATCAACACATTGAAGCTCCGCGAAAAAATATTTTTGCCTACCCGCATCTTATCCTTGGCGTTATCGCAATGTTTTTTTACGTGGGTGCCGAAGTGGTTGCCGGCGACACCATCATACGGTACGGCATCTCGCTGGGCATTAATATCTCCGTGGCCAAAGCATTTACCTCCTACACGCTGGTGTCGATGCTCGCAGGCTACATTCTGGGAATCATACTTATTCCGCGTTATCTTTCCCAGCGCATGGCCTTGCTTTACTCGGCTGTATTGGGTTTGCTCTTTACGTTGGCCGCAGTATTTACGTCAGGAATTACGTCGGTATTTTTCATTGCCATTTTGGGTTTTGCCAATGCAATGGTATGGCCGGCTATCTGGCCTCTGGCCCTCCACAATCTTGGACCATACATCAAAGTTGGTTCTGCGATGCTCATCATGGCCATTGCCGGGGGGGCCGTGCTGCCGCTTATCTGGGGCTGGCTCTCCGACCTTTTGCATGCAACTCCACAGCTTGCTTACCTGATGCTGTTGCCAGGCTACTTTATTATTTTGTATTATGCCACCAGAGGTTATAAAATAAAGAATCATGTATAAAAACATTAAACCAACACTCCTGGTGCTGGCTGCCGGTATGGGAAGCCGCTACGGCGGATTAAAACAGATCGACAAAATTGGGCCGTCGGGCGAAGCCATCCTCGACTATTCGGTGTACGACGCCATCAGAGCCGGCTTTGGCAAAGTGGTGTTTGTGATCCGTCACGAACTTGAAGAGGATTTCCGGAGCTTTTTCGATCATAAACTAAAAGGCAGAATTGAGGTAGAATACGCCTTTCAGGAACTCGACAATGTGCCCGAAGGGATTGCTGTTTCGGCTGATCGCAAAAAACCCTGGGGTACAGGACACGCCATCCTCGTGGCAAGGGATTTTATCAAGGAGCCTTTTGCAGCCATCAATGCCGACGATTTTTATGGTGCTGGCGCTTATCAGGCTGTAGCCGAATATTTTAAAAATAACGACAACCCCAGCCATCATTGTATGGTAGGATACCGTCTCGGAACCACTCTGTCAGAACATGGCACCGTGTCGCGGGGCGTTTGCGTCACCGACAAGGCAGGCTTTCTGGAAAGTATCCGCGAAGTGACCAACATCGGTCAGAAAAATGGCCTGCCAGGTTACGAAGATACCGCCGGACAATGGCAGCCGCTCAAAGGTGACGAAATCGTTTCGATGAACATTTGGGGGTTTTATCCCGAAATGTTTGGGGTTTTCCGTGAAGGTTTTACCAATTTTATCCAGCGCGCTAAAGACGATCCCAAAGCTGAATATTTCATTGCGCTTCCGCTGATGGATGCCATCCGCCACGGCAAGGGGAAGATTAAAGTTTTAAAAACCGATGACCAGTGGTTTGGCGTAACTTATAAGGATGATAAAGCTGTGGCCATCGAAAGCATCAACCGTTTTATTAATGCCGGGAAATACCCAGACAACCTTTGGAAATAGTGACAATGCAAAAGTTTTCTTCTCAGGATATTTCTCCGATAATCAGTCGCTTTCCCATCCGAGGCACTTTTACGCATGCGATTCCACTCAAGACCGGGCATATCAACGATACGCTGCTGGTGCATGTGGACGACCGCAAGCAACCTGATTATGTGCTGCAACGCATCAATACCCATATTTTCAGGAATGTTGATCAATTGATGGAAAACATCTGGAATGTCACCAGCCATCTGCAGAAAAAGATGAGCAATGATGATTACACCGGTGAAAAATTAGGAACTTTGGAACTGGTAAAGACCACGGACGATCGGTTGTACTGTACCGATGCTGAGGGCGGTTGCTGGCGGTGCTTCATTTACTGTCGTAACAATGTTGGCGCTAGTGCACACATTACCACGGCTATCGCTGCCGAGGGAGGCAGGGCGCTGGGATTGTTTCAGTCGATGCTGGCCGATTTGCCGGCGCTACGACTACATCAGACTATTCCCGATTTTCACGATCTTCCCTCACGGCTGCTGCAATTTGAAACTGCCATGCAAAAAGACCCGCAAAAACGATCTCTCGTAACGGTTTTAGAAATTGAAGCTATTAGAAGTCGGGCCGATGGGATGTTGCTGGTTTACCGGCTGGCAGAAGAAGGGAAAATTCCGCTGCGCATCACCCACAACGACACAAAAATTAACAACATCCTCTTCGATGACCAGGAGAAAGCCCTTTGCCTGGTCGATCTCGATACCGTGATGCCCGGCTATGTCCACTTCGACTTTGGCGATGCAATCCGCACGCTGGCAAGCACTGCCACAGAGGACGATCCTGAAATAGAAAATATCGCTGTCGATTTAAACCTGTACGAAAGTTTTGCGCAGGGTTATCTCAAGGTGATGAAAGATGTGCTCACTCCTACAGAAATTGAGACGCTTGCTTATTCAGCCCGCCTGATGACTTACATTATGGCCGTGCGTTTTTTCACCGATTATTTGCTTGGCGACACCTATTATAAAACCAACTATCCTGACCACAACCTCGTCCGCACCCGCAACCAACTGGCGCTGCTGCAAGCCATGGAAGCAGCCTCCGATAAAATGGAATCGATCATCCGGGAAATTGTGGATTAGTTTTAACTGGGCGAAATCATTAGCCCGGCTTGTTTTTTTACCTCACCCCCGGCCCCTCTCCAATTGAAGAGGGGCGCACTTCTGCCGGGGCTTTATGGGAGTTCGCCAGGCGGAATGCTTCGTTTGGGTTTTACTTGGGTTTGGTCGAGGTTGTACCTCGTCCACTTTATTTTTGCAGGCTTAGCCTGTTGTGAAACAGCCACTTGCATAAACTTGTTATTCGCACTAAAAAATCTCATCCTGCCTCGCCCACCTTTCTCCTAATTTAAAACCAGTCTAACGACCTTTTTCTTTACTTTTGCTTCCGTTACAAAAAGATCGAAAAGATGAAAAAACTATTAATCCTGATTTTGACGTGCTTTATCACCGTTACCCTTTATCCGCAGAAGACTAAACAAATGCACATCGTCGGGAAGCCGCAACTGCTGCCCAACGAGATGGTGGCCAAGCAGGATGCAAATGGCGAATATGCGGCTGCAATACAGGTGATTTCTGAATTGGAGGGGTTGAGTTATGATGCAAATGATGGCATGGTTACCGGCATCGATCATTGGCCGGGTAAAGATATGGTGTATGTAACCCACCGCGAACGCATGCTTTATGTTTATAAACAGGGCTACGAACCCTTCAAAATTATCCTTTCTGATCATGGCATCGTATTGAAGTCGCGGCAAGTGTGGGAAGTCAAAATCTCCGGCGATGAAACCGCCGATGTGCTGCCGGTTACCTTCCGTTTTACGCCCGCCGATGCTACCCTTTTTATCGATGGTAAAAATGCCGGAAAGGAGCTAACCCAAAACCTGAACGTAGGCGAACATCAGATAAGATTGGAAAAAGCTGGCTATCAAACCATCGAGAAAACGGTTACCGTTAATGAAAAGCAAGTGTTTTTTCAATGGCAGATGGAAGATGATCCCGATGCTGGATTGCAGATTACCACCACGCCTGCAGGAGCAACCATTTTGCTTGATGGCGTAAGGATTGGCGAAAGCCCGGTGGCTGCATTTTATCCACCCGGCACCTATCCAATAAAGATCTCCAAAGAAGGCTATGTGACCATCGAAAATGAAACCCTCGAAGTAAAAGTGCCACAAACCCGAAAGAGCTACACCCTCGACGAAAACGTGGGCTATCTCACCATAAATACCAACCCCGGAGCCACGATTTATTTTAACGATCAAAAGATCAACAACCCAAAAAACGTAAAACTTGCACCACAGTTGGTAAAAGTAAAAGTGACCATGCCCAAGGCCGAAACGCTTGAACAGCAGGTGGCACTTAAACTCAATGATAAACTTTCGCTGGATATGTTCTCCAACGTGCAAACCGGAACCCTGCAGGTTGCCTTAACTCCCTTCGATGCCAAAATTGAACTTACCGGCGATGCCGGCGAAAAATACACCGCCGAGGGAATGAAGATTTTTGAAGAAATCCCCGTTGGTGTTTATACCATAAAAGTGAGCGCTGCCGGCTATACCGCCGCCACTGAAACCGCCACCGTAAAGCAAGACGAAACCACCAAAAAAACCATTAACCTTGTAAAGATTAATGCCGGCAATACCAGCACAGGTGGCGCTACAGCTACTTCTGATGATGGCATCGAAATGATCTTTGTAAAAGGCGGCACTTTTACCATGGGCTGCACTAGTGAGCAAAGCGATTGCTCTGGGAATGAAAAGCCCACCCACCAGGTTACGCTCAGCGATTTTCAGATCGGGAAATATCAGGTGACGCAAAAGCAGTGGCGGGAGGTGATGGGCGCTTCGACTTTGCGCAGCAACCCAAGCTATTATAAAGGTTGTGATGATTGCCCGGTTGAAAATGTAAGCTGGAAGGATGCCACGGAATATTGTA
Organism: Bacteroidales bacterium; assembly: GCA_035647615.1. Lineage (NCBI taxonomy): Bacteria > Pseudomonadati > Bacteroidota > Bacteroidia > Bacteroidales > Bacteroidales bacterium. Next base: position 40,544 of record DASRND010000033.1, read on the forward strand.
AATGGCTGAGGAGCCGTAAAACAGGTAAACTTTATCGTTTACCTACTGAAGCTGAATGGGAGTACGCCGCGCGTGGTGGGGCTTCGACAAGCTCAGCCACCGGTGCAACCAAATACGCTGGCAGTAATAATATTAATGAAGTGGCGTGGTATTCTGGTAATAGTTACAGTAAAACCCACCCGGTGGGACAGAAAAAGCCCAACAAACTTGGCATTTATGATATGAGTGGCAATGTGTGGGAGTGGTGTAGCGACTTGTATGGGAATTACAGCAGCGGCAGCCAAACCAATCCGAATGGAGCTTCCACAAGTACTTACCGCGTTCTCCGGGGCGGCTCGTGGTACGACAGCTACGGGTTCTGCCGCGTGGCCTTGCGCAACCTCGACAACCCGGTCAGCAGGAGCAGCAATTTCGGGTTCCGGCTCGCCCAGGACTTTTAAACTTTATTACTTTCACACTATTACCCTTTTGTTCTTTTATTTTTATTGAATGGCTGAAAACGAAAGCATCATCGCAAAAACGCAGGATGCCCCTGTTCCCAATAGTTTACCCTGTGAAATAAGGCGAAGCCTTCCGCAAAGCGGATTTCGCAGGGTGAAGTTGGTTTGCTTTTCCGGTCTTGCCTTTTGAGCTAAAGTAGGCATGGCTTAAGAAAAATCTTCTATTTTTGGAGCGGCTTTTATACCTGCCTCTTCTTTATGAAAAAATTATTGATCCTTCTTCTTGCTTGTTTACTTTTTTCTTCTGCCTTTGCCCAGGAGCTTAAAAAGATGGAAATCATCGGTAAGCCGCAAAAGCTCACCACCGGCGAAATGGTTGCCCGGCGCGATCAGAACGGGAATTACTGTGCAGCCATCCAGGTGGTTTCGGATATGGATGGCTTTAGCTACGATTCGTTTGATGGCATCGTTGGCGACATACTCGACAACCCGGGCGAAGACATTGTTTATCTCACCAAAAGTGAGCGCGTTTTAAAGATTTTCAGAATTGGCTATGAACCATTGCAAATCATTCTTTCTGATGTTGGAATTGTGCTGAAGGAGCGCGAAATATGGCAGATCAAAATTGCCGGTGAAGAAACCGCCGATGTGCTGCCGGTTACTTTCCGGTTTACGCCCGCCGATGCCACCCTTTTTATTGATGGTAAAAATGTCGGCAGTAAGCTAACGCAGGAGCTGAGCGTGGGCGAGCACCAGGTTAAGTTGGTGCGCGATGGCTATCAGACCATCGAGAAAAATATTGATGTAAATAAAGGAAAAGTGTTTTTTGATTGGCAGATGGAAAAAGAGCCGGATGCCGGATTGCAGATTACCACCGAACCTTCCGGAGCCACTATTTTTCTTGATGGTGTGGAATTAGGTGAAAGTCCGATTGCCATTTTTTATCCGCCTGGGATTTATCATATAACAATTACTAAAAGGGGGTGTTTTTCCATTGAAAATGAAACGCTCGAAGTGAAATTGCCCCAAACTACCAAAAGCTTCATCCTTGAAGAAAATGTGGGTCTTCTCACCATCAACACACGACCCGAAGCTAAGGTCTATTTTAATGGGGAGCTTGTTTCTAATCCCGAAAAGGTAAAGCTTTCCCCGCAACTGGTAAAAATTAAGGTTACCATGCCTAAAGCGGCTGACCTTGAACAACAGATTGTACTAAAAAAAGACGACGACATTGTGCTGGATATGTACCCTGACATCCAAGTCGGAACCTTGCAGGTAGCCGTAACTCCATTTGATGCTGCTATAGAACTTACCGGTGATGCCGGAGAGCATTACATTGCGCAGGGTATGAAGATTTTCAGTGATATTCCTGTGGGAACCTACACATTAAAGATTGCTGCCGAAGGCCATAGAACCGCTGAAGAAATTCTGGTTTTAAAAGCCAGCGAAAAACTCAGCAAGAGCATTTCCCTCGAACAAGGAAGTGATCCCGAACCTGATACTGAAAAGGTCGTATCCCTTGAAAAAGTAAATTACACAGATCACGGTATCGATATGGTTTTTGTAAAAGGCGGCACCTTTACCATGGGCTGCACCAGCGAACAAAGCAACTGCCGTGGTGACGAAAAGCCCACTCACCAGGTTACGCTGAGTGATTTTTACATAGGGAAATATGAGGTAACACAAAAGCAATGGCGAGAAGTGATGGGTGCTTCGACTTCGTTCAGCAACCCAAGTTATAATACAGGTTGTGATAATTGTCCGGTTGAAATGGTAAGTTGGAATGATGTGCAGGAGTTTATTAAAAAGCTGAACCAAAAAACAGGGAAAAAGTACCGCCTGCCTACTGAAGCCGAATGGGAGTATGCCGCGCGTGGTGGGGCAAAATCGGACGTTGAGCGAAGTCGAAACGCCGATTTTAAATATGCCGGTAGCAACAATATCGATGAGGTGGCCTGGTACCGCGAAAACAGCGGCATGAGAACCCACCCGGTGGGGCAGAAAAAGCCCAACGAACTGGGTATCTATGATATGACCGGCAATGTGTGGGAGTGGTGTAGCGACTGGCATGGCAGATATGGGAATGTCGACAAATCAAATCCCCTTGGGGCATCATCTGGCTCCAGTCGCGTCTTGCGCGGAGGTAGCTGGCATTTCGATACCAAATACTGCAGGTTGTCCTATCGCGGAAACTATAATCCTGATAATCCTGGAAACAATAGTGGTTTCCGTCTTGCGCGTTCCCTATAGTTTACCCTGTTAAATAGGGCGAAGCCTTCCGCAAAGCGGATTTCACAGGGTAAAGTTGGTTAGCTATTGCTGCCATACCTTTTGAGCTAAGGCAGGCGAGGTGCCATTAAAAATTCCAATTTTTGAAATGCTTTTATTACACGCTTTTTTATGAAAAACTTACTGCTTCTTCTTCTGACTTGTCTACTGTTTAACCATGCCTTTGCCCAGGAGCTTAAAAAAATGGAAATCATCGGTAAGCCCCAAAAGCTCAACACCGGCGAAATGGTTGCCCGGCGCGATCAGAACGGGAATTACTGCGCAGCCATCCAGATGGTTTCGGATATGGATGGCTTTAGCTACGATTCGTTTGATGGCATCGTTGGCGACATACTCGACAACCCGGGCGAAGACATTGTTTATCTCACCAAAAGCGAGCGCGTTTTAAAGATTTTCAGAATTGGCTACGAACCCTTGCAAATCATCCTTTCTGATCATGGAGTTGTGCTAAAGGAGCGCGAAATATGGCAGATCAAAATTGCCGGCAACGAAAGCGCCGATGTGCTGCCGGTTACCTTCCGGTTTACGCCCACTGATGCGTCCCTTTTTATTGATGGTAAAACTGTCGGAAAGGAGCTAACCCAAAACCTAAGTATTGGCAAACATCAGATAAGATTAGAAAAAACTGGCTACCAAGCCATCGAGAAAACTGTTACAGTTAACGAAAAACAAGTATTTTTTGAATGGCAGATGGAAAAAGTTTCGGATGCCGGATTGCAGATTACCACCACGCCTGCGGGAGCTGTAATTTTTCTGGATGGTGTAAAATTGGGCGAAAGCCCTGTGTCTGCATTTTATCCACCCGGAACCTATCCAATAAAGATTACAAAGGATGGCTGTATTTCCATCGAAAATGAAATGCTGGAAGTAAAGCTGCCTCAAACCACCAAAAGCTACACCCTTGATGACAATGTAGGTCAGCTCACCATCAACACACGACCCGAAGCCACCGTTTATTTTAATGAAGAGCCTGTTTCCAACCCCCAAAAGGTAAAGCTTTCCCCGCAACTGGTAAAAATTAAGGTTACCATGCCTAAAGCGGCTGACCTTGAACAACAGATTGTACTAAAAAAAGACGACGACATTGTGCTGGATATGTACCCGGACATCCAAGTCGGAACCCTGCAGGTAGCCGTAACTCCATTTGATGCCAAAATTGAACTTACCGGCGATGCCGGCGAAAAACACACCGTCGAGGGAATGAAAATATTTGAAGAAATCCCTGTTGGCACCTACACCATAAAAGTGAGCGCTGCCGGCTATACCACCGTCACCGAAACTGCCACAGTAAAGCAAGCCGAAATCATCAAAAAAACTATAAATCTTGCAAAACCCAATGCCGACAATGCAAGTACAGGTGTTGGTACAACTATTTCTGCTGATGGCCTCGAAATGATTCTTGTAACAGGCGGCACCTTTACCATGGGTTGCGCCAGCGAACAAGGCGATTGTGAAACGGACGAAAAACCTACCCACCAGGTTACGGTGAGCGATTTTTACATAGGGAAATATGAGGTAAGCCAAGAACAATGGCGGGAAGTGATGGGTGCTTCGACTTCGTTCGGTTCCGCTCACCAACCAGCGCTCAGCAGCCCAAGCTATTTTAAAGATTGCGATGATTGCCCGGTGGAAATGGTAAGTTGGGATGATGTGCAGGAGTTTATTAAAAAGCTGAACCAAAAAACAGGGAAAGAGTACCGCTTGCCTACCGAGGCTGAGTGGGAGTATGCCTCAAGAGGTGGGGCAAAATCGGACGTTGAGCGAAGTCGAAACGCCGATTTTAAATACGCAGGCAGTAATAATATTGATGAAGTGGCGTGGTATGATGGCAACAGCGGTAGCAAAACCCACCAGGTGGGACTGAAAAAGCCCAACGAACTGGATATTCATGATATGAGTGGCAACGTGTGGGAGTGGTGTAGCGACTGGTATGGAAATTACAGCAGTGGAAGTCAGACCAATCCGCAGGGATCTTCTTCAGGTTCTTACCGTGTTTTGCGCGGCGGTAGCTGGAGCAACCTTGCCGGGGACTGCCGTGTGCCCATTCGCATCGACGGCACGCCCGACGGCCGCTACCACGACGGCGGTTTTCGGTTGGCCTGTTCCCCATAGTTTACCCTGTGAAATAAGGCGAAGTCTTCCGCAAAGCGGATTTCGCAGGGTGAAGGTGGTTTGCTTTTGCGGTTCTGCCTTTTGAGCTAAGGCGGGCGGGTGTCCCCATCATCCCGAAGGGATGGCATATTTCTAGCAAAACCGGTGATAGGCAAATCTTCGACCCCGCAGGGGTCGCATTTCTCCACACACCCGGCTTTCTATAAATATTTGACCCCTGCGGGGTCGGGTGAACCGGAGTGTTTCCATAGCTTACACTGGAAAGTACCGGGGTTTGGACGAGGCTGTGGTGGCTGTGGTGGCTGAGCCTAAGCTGAACAAAGCCAAAGTCAGGGCTTGACTCAAAGTCAAACCCTGACTAAACGCTGGAAAGTTGCCCGGCGTTTGGGCGAGGTTGTGCCTCGTCCTGATTATTTTTACAGGCCTTTGCCTGTTTTATTTACGCAAAAGTTTGTTTTGAAAGCAGGCGCAGCCTGCAGAAATAGATGCAGCTTAGGCGCAGCAAAACTTCAGGTTCTTACCGTGTTTTGCGCGGCGGTAGCTGGAGCAACCTTGCCGGGGACTGCCGTGTGCCCATTCGCATCGACGGCACGCCCGACGGCCGCTACCACGACGGCGGTTTTCGGTTGGCCTGTTCCCCATAGGTTACCCTGTGAAATAAGGCGAAGCCTTCCGCAATGCGGATTTCACAGGGTGAAGGTGGTTTGCTTTTCCGATCCTGCCTTTTGAGCTAAGGCGGGCGGGTGTCCCCATCATCCCGAAGGGATGGTATGTTTCTAGCAAAACCGGTGATAGGCAAATCTTCGACCCCGCAGGGGTCGCATTTCTCCACACACCCGGCTTTCTATAAATATTTGACCCCTGCGGGGTCGGGTTAACCGGAGTGTTTCCGTAGCTTACACTGGAAAGTCGGTACAAAATTAGACGGAGGCTGTGACGGCTGAGCCTAAGCCGAACAAAGCCAAAGTCAGGGCTTGACTCAAAGTCAAACCCTGACTAACTATAAAGTGTGAAAGAATATCTTAAAAAATTGTTTGAGAAAGCAACGGCTATCTAACCACCAATAAATTGGGTGGTTTAAGTACGATGTGTAACAAAAACCCCTACTTTTGTTGATGAATCAAAATCAAAAAACCTGAAATGAAGATCACCCCGTTTTTGTTGTTGCTGCTTTTTGGCGTTTCCGCGCTGGCACAATCTCCATCCAAATCCTTCATTATCAACTCGCGTGAATATTATTACGGAACTGGCGTTTCCACCGACGAAAGCCGTGCGCTCCAGGAAGCCATCCGCGAGCTGAGCGAGATGATCTCGGTAACGGTGAAAAGCAATTTCGAGCAGCGGGCAAGAGAGGTAAACATGCAGGTGGAGGAGTTTGCGGAATCAATTGTTGAGACCTACTCTACGGCAACCCTCAAAAATGTGAAGCAAATCCGTACCATCCTGCCCGACGGACAAACGGAAATATTTTGCTACCTCTCGGCCGATGCCGTAAAACACCTGTACGACGAACGCGCCGAAATGGCGTATCAAATGTATCAAAACAGCCTCGAAAATATTAAGGCAGGTCAGTTGGCTTTTGCATTGAAAAATCTGTTTTTCGGTAACCTGCTTGTCAAATCTCTTCCCAACGAAAGGGTTATCTTCAACGAAAAAGAGATCAGCCTAGAGATCCCCCGAACCCTCAACAGCGTGATGCAGGGGATACAATTCCGGCTTACTGCCGACAGGATGATCAGCAGCCGTGAACGGCAACTCTGCTTCGATGTTACCTATCTCGACAAGCCCATCTCGCTTCTACATTTCAGGTTTTGGGACGGCAACCAGCTCGCAGGCAACGGGCAGGTGCGCGACGGAAAAGCGACAGTGAAATTGGTAGGCAACAGCGTAGAATTTGACGAGCTGAAAATGTTTGTGGAATATACTTACTATAATTCCCGCCAGGAGTTCAAAGCTGTGGAAGAGCTTTGGGAACTGGTGAAGCTGCCGGTATTTAAAAACGAGTTTGCCATCGACCTCACACATTTGGCAAATAGTCCCGACACACGGAACATTCCAGCAAAAACTGATTTGATGATAGAAGCGAATAGAGATGTGGACGCTACCAAGCAGCTTTTGCTGGCAGCCAATGACTTTATCGCTGTGCTCGAAAAAGGTAAGGAATCTCTGGTAAGGGAGCAATACGCGAATGATGAATTTTTGTGTAACAAAATTTCGGCTTACATGAGCAACAACCATCCTGAGCCTGCTGCGGGATATCTCGAAGCTGCTGTGAATAAAACGCGGTCGGGCTACGAGATTCGCAAAATGATGGTGAACCACTACTACCCGAGCCTGCACAAACAAGCCACCGAATACCTCGTCCTGGATTTTGATACCGCCGGCACTCTCGTCGATTTCAATCTTTGTATTACCGACGATCTGTATGAGAAATTTGTGCAGCAGGTCGAGTATGGCGACGATTGGGGCAACCGCCAGGAGATCATTAAGTTTATCGAAAAATACCGGACGGCCTTCATTTGCCGCGACATCGAAACCATCAACCTGATGTTTGCCGAAGAGGCATTGATACTTGTCGGGCGCAAAATACAGCCGCGGATGAATCCCGCCTCCGAAGTTACCTATCAGCAACTTCCCGGGCAGCCAGGCTTTGAGCAGATACAGCTTACCAAAAGGGATTACATCGAACGGCAGCGCAGGGTTTTTGGGAGTCAGAAGGATATTTTTATCGATTTCAGCACTTTTGAAATCATCAAGAAAAACAATGCGCCGCAGGTGTACGGTGTGGAGATGCGGCAGAACTACTCTTCCACCACCTATGCCGACGAAGGTTACCTGTTTCTGCTTATCGACTTCAATGGCATCGACCCGTTGATTTATATTCGTGCCTGGCAGCCCAACGAGTGGGATTCATCCGCGCTCGTCAACACCTCAAACTTTAGGATTTATAAATAGGTGTTGACCAAATTCCGCCTCGTACGGGACGGAACAATCGTTTGGAATATTCTTTCTATCCATATTTCATCCCTGACGGGATGTTCAGCCAACCATTGTTGAACCATCCGGCTCTAATTAAAAATCAGCTTGTTGATATAAAAAACGGAGCGTTTGCTGCCTCCACCTACGTCGCTGTTGCGCAGGGTCTGGTAGCCCCAGGCAAGATAATAATTGTTGTACCAGTGTGCGGTCATGCCATTGGAAGCCTCCAACTGCACGTCGCCCGGGTTTTTGGTGGCGAGCCTGGTTTTTTCCACCTCACCAATGTCGTAGTAACCATCGATGATTTTTGAAACGATGCGTCCGTTGTCGTTATAAAAGATCACCAACTCCTTACCAGCGCTGCTGGTCTCCACGCGCCGTAGCAATTGCATCGACCGCATATCCCAGATTTTTATGCCGTTGCTCCAGAGGAGACTTCCCTGCTTATCGAAACCGGCAACAAAAGCATTGAAGTAGCGGTAGCCATCAAAAACATTGTAATAATAGGGCATTGGCCGGCCATAGAAATCATAGCTCATGGTAGTTACCTGGTGGTATTCGGGATAATATACCTCGGCAAGCATCACAAATTCCCCGTCGTGGTGAGAAAGGTCGTGCATCAAAAACTGATAGTTGAGCGACTGCGGCTTACCTCTTTTCTTTTCCTTTTCCACCATGTTTTTTATATCCCGCAACTCTTCGTTATTTAATATGGTGGTAATATTTTTAAAATCGATCAGCTTGTGCAGCCGCAGAAACTGCTGGTTTTGCTTTTCTATTTTGGCAATATAAAAACCTTCGGAAGGTTCGCCCAACTTATCTTCTTCGGAGCGGGGGAGGCTGCCATTGAGACGATTAAAACTTCCCAGAATATACCATTCGTTGGCAGCCGCAATATGTATTTGTACATTCATCAATTTTACCGACGACTGTGCCGGCGTGAGTTGCAGCGTCTCAAGCCGCTCGCCCTGCAAGTTGTAGCTGTTGAGATATATTGCGCTGTTCTTTCGGGATGTGTAAATATTAACAGCCACCAAAACCTGCCGGTTGTGTGGGTTGTAAACGAGATTCTTTATAAAGGATGGATTTTCATTAAAAATCACCGCCTGATCATTGCCGGTGGTGAGGTCGCGTATCAGCAATAAGGCTTCTTCTTTGGGATAATTAAACCCGGCCATCATTATGTTATCGTGTACCTCGAAAGCTATAAGTTCAGCTTTTTCGGGCACAAAAATGCCCTGCGTGCTGTAGGTGCCGCTGGCAAGCTCGATGCTCACCAACTGTAGGTTGTATTCGTCGCGGCGGGGCTTAGAGTATTTGAGCCAGGTAAGATAAATCTGTCCATCGCTCACATACGACTGCGCAAAACCAAAGTCGTTGTACACCGGGATCTCTTTCGACCAGACGGGATTGAGGCTTGAATCGTAAAAAATAAAAACCCATGTTTTTCCCTGATTTTCTATTTGCTTCACACTTTCGTAAAACATCAGTACGCCGGCATCGCCGCAAGGAACCACCTGAAACACTTCGGCGTTGGCGCCAAACTCAACCCGAACCGGAGCGTCGTCGTCCTGCGCCCACAGCGTGGTTGTGGTCATTACCAAAAATAAAAAATACAGAAGTGTGCGTGTGCCTTTCATAGCCGTATCATATCGAAAACTAAATCTATTAAACCATACAGGGACAGAATTATTTTGAGTGGCAAAACAAAAAAAGCGTCACCGGCAAAAGGAGACGCTTTTTTTATGGTAGCTAAGGGTGCAACTTCCGGATTTATTGCACGATTAATTTCTCCATAAAAACGCCTTTTGAAGTTGCGAGTCTTACAAAATATACACCGGATTTTAGGGTAGATAAATCCAAATTCATTTTTTCCTTATTTAAATTGGAGTTTCTTAAAACTACTTTGCCGGTATTATCCAAAACGTCTGCATTGCTTATGATTGTGTTGTTTGCGGTAATGGTAATTAAATCGGAAGCAGGATTTGGATACACACGCAGATTGGCGGCATCAAAGGCCGGGTTTGCAATTCCGACGGAGGTTAAGGTGTCATAATCGTAAATATAATCACAAACATAAATCAAGCTACCCACATTATCCTCGGTGTACCAATGTTGAACTGTAGCCATGTTGTTCATCGCTACTAGATTTTTAGTATCAAACTCCGGCTCTACAGGCAGCACAAGCTGATCAGCGGTGTACGCCATATTGTATTCATACTCTTTTCTATCCGTTACAGTATTGCCATCTTTGTGGTCCCATTTTATGCAATTTTTATTATTGTCATAATAGAACAACTCGGTGCCATAGACGCTCCAATAGCCACTCCAAAAAGATTGTGCTGTAGTTTTAAGCGTCCCGTCTGAATTATATTGGTAATCAATCTTCCATGAATTTTCCATATTACCCGAGTTAAAGTTGTCCTGCCCAATTTCCATAATCACTTGTCCATCATTATTGTACGTCAATGTGCAAATTTGCATTAAGTCTGTTCCGCCCATGTATAGCTCCCAGTTCGTTTGTTTATTATTTTCGTCATAATAATATTTATAAATCCCGCCTAATGTAAAATTGGGTGTTCCGTAGCTGTTGTAGTTCGAGCGCGTCAAGCGATTTCCGTTTTCATCATAGGTGTAATCAATATAAGAAACGTAGGTCCAGGCACCATTTAAAAGCTGATAAAGATCGAGCTTCACGATATTATTAAATTCATCGTACCACAAAGAATCTATCAAATAATCACCGTTTTCGCTTAGCGAATTGGTAGTCTGCAACAGCATGTCGTCGTTGTAAGCGTATTTGTTGTATTCAATATCATCCGAAGAATAAACTTCTGAAAGGGCAAAAAGCTTATCTCCTTTATAATTCTGAGAAAATCCGGCAATGAATAAGGTAATGAGTAGGCCAACCAGTAAAAATCTTTTCATAGTAAATTTGTTTTAAAATTTAAGATTATTAATAATAATTTATAGTACAGCAAAAGTAGAACTTCCCGTTGATGAAGCTGTGTGGGTTAGGAATTGTATCTCTTATTATCCCGGAGCATCACGTCTGTATCCTCTTGTACGCGCAGCTTTCAGCGGCTAACCTATGATATAGCCCCCAACAAAAAAAACGCCCCCAATCAGGAGGCGCTTTTTTATTAATATAAATTTCTAAAGACTTAATTCAGGATGATTCGCTCCACCTTTGTAAAAGTACCTGTGGTAATTCTCAAATGATAAATCCCGCGGGGGAGGTTTCCAAGATCGAGTTGCGTCTGGGCTTCTTCGAGTTTCTGGCGTAGCATCATCTGTCCGTTTTGGTTGGTAACAATCACGCTGGCATCGCGCAACGAAATATTGCCCAGTGCAATGGTGAGTTCACCGCGGGTCGGATTAGGATATACTTTAATTTGAGCGGCATCTGCGGAAGTTTGGTTTTCTATTCCGGTAGCACAGGCGGCCGCGTGATCAACTACCGAAATTCCATTTTCCACAAAATAACCATCTGATGCGTTGCGGCTGGCAAAGGTGACTTCCAGTTCTGATTCAGCATTTTCGAGCTGACGCAGTGATCTAAATTTAACGAGTTCGCCTACGTCCATGCCTTTGGCAAATTCGTCGGTATTGTCGGCGCCAAACACAACAAGCGAGTTGGTATATTGCATTTTATCTACCTGCATCACGCCCATACAATCACCTTTTACGTCGAAAGCGCCAATGATGTCGCCATCGGTAAATCCGGCCAAAGCCTCTCGGGTAAAGCCAAAAACGTGGGTAATCGGTGTGGCGGTAATCATCGGCCAGGGCGAAGCCACAGCAGAAGCGGGCAATACCATAGAAGCTTTAAAACCATTGCAACCCTGATATTTCATCACGAATGGCGAGGCGTTATTTAAAATAAAATATGCTTTTCCGGGAATCAGGTTGCCAATGGTGTTGATGCCCATCTCCGGCCAATAAACTCTGGTGCCTGCGATGTCTTTGATCATGGTAATCTGTGGATAGGCAGCAAACTGCTCTACATTTTCCTCACAGGGTGTGTTCACCGGCAGATACGACCATCCGGCGGGAATCGTCAGTGCGCTCAGCGGATAGCTTACATTTCCGGAAACGGAAACCTGTCCGCTGTTTTGCATTTTTATTTTATACCCTTCTGTAATCTCCAGGTTTCCTAATGTATTGATGTTTTGTCCAGGCCAGTATACGCCCGAATTGTTGGCCATCAGAATCATGTCGTTGGCAATGGATGAGAATACCGTTTCTAAAGCCGGATTGAACGGAGTAACAAACGATGAAAATCCGCTCCAGCCCTGGGGAATGGTGAGTTGCTGCGCATAAGGCTGCAGCAGTGTTACTGTAGATACCTGGCTCACTACTATGCCACATTCGTTATTAAATACAGCCTGATACTCACCCGCATCAGCAGGAATCGCACTAAGAATAAACATGATTGGGCCGGTTTGTCCGGGAATTACATTGCCATTGGCATACCAGGTATATTGTCCTGGCTGAGCACTGGCTACGTTGAAAATGAGGACAAGACTATTGCCGGTTTTGAGCAACTGATCGTTCATGCTGCTGGAAGTAACATAAGGAATGTCGATAATCATTTTCACCTGATCTATGGCCATCGAAGTACATGGGCTGATAGAGCCGGCTGCGATAGTTAGTGTTGCCTCGCGGGCAGCAATATCCTGTGGGCCGGGAATATATACGGGCGAAAGTGAAGAGGTATTATTAAAAGTTCCATCGCCGGAGGTGCTCCAGGTTATAGTGGTGTAATTTTGAGCGCTGCCGCTAAGCTGCCCACCATCGGAGCATACGATTACGTCAGTACCGGCATTGGCAGTTGCGTTGCGAGTGATGGTAAGCGTCTTTGTGCTGGTCTTTGGTAGGCTGCATGGGCTAATGGCGGTTGCCTTCAATTTTAGCACCACGCTACCATTGTTTTTATCGGCATTACCAGGTGTATAAATAGGCTTTAATGTGGTAGTACTGTTAAAGGTTCCGTCGCCACTGGTAGTCCACAACAATGATCCATAATTGGTAGCACTGGCGTTAGAAAGATAATGGGTTTGTGTCTCGCAAATGGTAGCATTGGTACCGGCATTGGCCGCTACGGAACGTTGAATAGTCAGTTGCATGGCATCACTTGCAGATCCCACACAGGGAGCGTTTTGCTGTGCGGTAAGTGTCAGTGTTACCGAACCAGTGGTTTTATCAATTGTGCCGGGTGCATATACCGGAGTCAGTGAGTTAGGATTACTAAAAGTTCCATTGCCGCTGGTAGTCCAAACGAATGAGTTTGTGTATGCCACCGTTCCGCTAAGGGTGTAAGTGTCGGTTTCACATATTTCGGCATCATCACCGGCGCCGGCTGTTGCCTGGCGGATAATGGTGAGCGTTTTTGTGCTGGTCTTGGGCAAGCTGCAAGGACTGATGGCTGTTGCCTTCAATGTTAGCACCACGCTACCATTGTTTTTATCAGTTACGCCAGGAGTATAGGTAGGTTTAAGTGCGGTGGTACTGCTAAAAGTTCCGTCGCCACTGGTAGTCCAAAACAATGATCCATAATTGGTAGCACTGGCGTTAGAAAGATAATGGGTTTGTGTCTCGCAAATGGTAGCATTGGTACCGGCATTGGCCGCTACGGAACGTTGAATGCTTAGCTGCATGGCATCTGAGGCAGATCCCACACAGGGAGCGTTTTGCTGTGCTGAAAGTGTCAGCGTCACCAGACCTGTTATTTTATCACTATTGCCAGGCGTATAAACGGGAGTCAATGAGCTTGGGTTATTAAAGGTTCCGTCGCCGCTGGTTGTCCAGCTGAATGAATTTGTGTGC